>NZ_JBTNDE010000010.1:0-125736 GCF_054511155.1 Arthrobacter glycogeni
ACGCGGGCGACAGTTGCAATCATTGGCCCTTTTGGCTCGTCGGGACACCAGTGGGCGGTTCCTCATCATCGATCACGCCGATGCGGCCGCCTATTGCCTGCCCGGACGGCGTAACGAAATAGTGTTCACATCGTCAGCATTGGACGCCCTCGATGCGGATCAGCGGGCCGCAGTGCTCGCCCATGAGATGGCCCACCTGCGTGGGCGCCATCATCTGATCCTCGCCGCCGCGAACGCCCTCCACCGCGCTTTCCCTCGCGTCCCGGCGTTCCGGATCGCACGCATCGAATTACAACGTCTGGTTGAAATGGAAGCCGACGACCGCGCCGCACGCGGCAGCAGCCGGCTCACCGTGGCTACCGCCGTTGTCCAGCTGGCCGAAGCGCGCAGCACCCCTGCGGCGGCCCTGGGCGCAGGAGGCGCAAGCGCCCTGGCAAGGGTACGCCGGCTCACCACCCCAAGGGCGCCCCTTGGAGCCTTGCGCACAACATTTGCGCTGGCCACGGCCGCAGCGATGCTCGTACTGCCACTGACCGTAGCGGCGACACCGGCCGTTTCCAGTGCTTACGCTCAAACCTGCCCCACCGGGTTCCCCGCCTCCGCCTAGTCCGGATTCCAGCACGCCGCTCCCCGGCCGCCGGAACACGCTGATCGTTCCCCGGTCTTGGGACTACCAGTCTACTAACGTCTATAGTAGGCTGGGTATTGCAGGCATGAAGTCAATTCGAGGGGGGTGTAGGGAATGGGCGGATTTATGGACGACGGCATGATGGGCGGGACCATGTTCGGCGGGGGTATGTTCGGCGCGGCGGTGATCTGGTCGGTTGTGGTGGTACTGCCTTGGCTGTGACTGCGACAGTAGTAGTCCTGATTGCCCGTGCGAGTGGCGCCGGGCACCGGTCCAATCGCGCGCCGCTACCGCGCAGCAGGCCGGCGATATCCTGCGAACCCGCTATGCCAACGGTGGGATACACGTAGAGGAATACCGGCGCCGGATCGCCACCATAAATACGCCCACCTAGCCGTCCAGCGAACCAGCCCCTCATAGATAACCGATAATCGCCGGTAGAGAATCCGCAGGCTGACTGCACCCTTGCTTGTTACCCATAAATTTTGCACCTCTATGACCCACGTCCAGGGCAACCGCCCCGCGGCTTACAGATCTTTACGAGAAAGTGCTTACCCCTATGAATGATGATGCGATGGATATGACAGCCATGGAAACAGTGATACCGGGCTGGTTGACGCCGGTGTCCTGGATCTTTGTTGCGCTGGGAGTGATCAGTGCGGCGCTGGTGCTCTACGACATCTACGGTCGTCGCAACCGCCAGCCCAACGCCGCCATGGGCATCGTATGGCCGATCTCCGCGCTTTATCTGGGGCCGTTCGGTCTCTGGGCCTACAATCGGTGGGGCAAGACCCGCAGCAGCACACCGGAGGGCCCGGCGGCACAGTCCGAGAAGGATCTCCACGGCAAGGCGCTTACTGGAAGCACACCGGGCGGAGCCGCTGCAACCGTGGGACACTTCATCGGCGTTCCCCTCGTCGTCGCCAGCGGGCTGACCATCGCCGGAACAAACCTCTGGGTACTGATCATCGTGATCGCGCTACTTGCCATCGCTTTGTTATTTGTCTATGAGTATTTCTTCGCCTCCCGGGCCGGCCGCAGTTCCGCGGGGAAAAACGCCGGTGTTGCCCTGGTGACCGCCGCCATCACAGTCCTGGCCTTCGACATCGGCATGGGCGGGTGGATGCTCTTGATGCACTTCGGCAACTTCATGCCAGCACCCACCGACATCAACTTCTTCTTCCTCATGCAGATCGGACTAGTCCTTGGTTTCCTCACTGCCTACCCAGTAGTCCGAGGACTCATGCGGCGCCGCGTCAAAGTCGCCGCATAAGGACAACACGGCCGAAACACCAGTTCCATCGAACCGCCCAACTGCTTCGACTAATCCGCGAGGAAGGCGCGGTTCAAGAAATCGTTTCCGCCTTCTTAACTCCACCCTTGGTCAGGGCAGGCCAAACTCCTTGTTAACCGCGAGAGCCGATCTGCCCTGCTCGTTAGGTGGATCCCGGCAGTCATCTTCCGAGCACAGGAATCATGTTCTGTTCGACATCCGCTCTCTACTATGTTGTATAGTAGTCATGCGTGTGCGTTTGACGGTCTCGGCAAAAGCCTTTGTCCAGCCCGCGTGGGTTCTTGCAACTTGGGATCGCCCGTGGCGCACGAGAAAAGCCCTACCCGAAAAATTGATTCTGGGCCTGTGGCCCAGAGTCGACACCTATCAAAGGAAAGCGCATGTCGACCAACGTTATCCCCCTGGAAATGACAGCCATGGGACCACCAGCCCTGCCCGAGTGGCTCGCCCCAGTCGCTTGGTTCTTTATTGCCCTGGGAGTATTGTCGGCGGCCGTCGTTCTATACGACGTCTACGGTCGAGGCTTCCGTCAGCCCCACCGCCTGATGGAAGCCGTGTGGCCGATAACGGCTTTATACCTCGGACCCTTTGCCATATGGGCTTATCACCGGTGGGGCCGAACACGAAGCGACAAATGGCAGCGAAAGAACGGGACAGGCCCCGAACAGGGATTGTCGTCCAAGGCGCTAGTCGCCGGAAGCCCCGGTGGAGCGGCCGCGACCGTGGCGCACATTATCGGGGTTCCTCTGGTTCTTGCCAGCGGGCTGACTATTGGTGGTATAGCCCTGTGGGTGCTGATTATCGTAATTGCGCTGCTCGCCATAGCCCTCCTGTTCGTTTTTGAATTTTCTGCATCAAGGGTCACGAAAAAGGGTATGCCCGTTGGTAAAAGGACCTCTGCTGCTCTGCTGGCGGCGACCGTAACGGTACTGGCCTTCGATATTGGCATGGGCGGCTGGATGATTTTCCTGCACTACGGGATGTTCATGCCGGCACCTACGGAGGCAAGCTTCATTTTCCTTATGCAAATTGGCAACATCCTCGGATTCGCCACTGCCTACCCGGCCGTCCGTTGGCTGGTTCGACGGGGCCTCATCGGCCCATCCGCCTCCACCGGCGGCACGACATCACACGACGGAGAGCTGGTCGACTCCACAACGGGCAAACTCCCGGGATAGTCCAGCCATTCGGCCGGGGGCATCGTCTGTGGTCCCCGGCCGCAACGGCACTTTGCCAGGACAGCTACTAAGTCAACGCCGTCGTGAGGTAAAGCCTTACCCTGTCTTATTCCCGGCGAAAATGGGCCCAGACCTCACCCAGACCGGTGTTCGTCGGTGCTTTTGATGATGGTGCCCCAGGCATAGACCGCAACGCCGATCGTGATGAAGGCATCGGCAAGGTTGAAGGTAGGGAACCATCCGGTGTGCAGGTAGTCCACAACTCCGCGTCCGTCGAGGCGATCGATAAAGTTACCGATGGCTCCGCCGAGCAGCAATGCAGCACCTGCCAAGGATACTCTCGTCATGGCCGGGATCGTCTTGATGGCGTACCAGATCAGTGTTGTAATGATCAGGCCGGTTGCCGCGATCACGACCCACGAGGGCAGATCCGCGCCGAGGCTGAACGCGACTCCGGGGTTGTAGGACAATCGGATATTCACCACCCCAAGCTCTGTCGTTGTGTCGGTGGAGAGCAGCGCTTCGGCTAAGGCTTTGATCAGTAGATCCGTTGCGGCCAGAACTATTGCCGACAAAAGCAACACTGTCCTGGACCGCCGAGCCCGCAGGTTCGATGGGTGCGGATCGGTGCTCATGTGGTCGGTTCCAGAGCCAAGGTGGGCTGATTTGCTTGAAATGCGGTTTTGCGGCTGATCCGGCCCGCGCGGACGCCATTGCCGATCACGAGGATTTCGGCCAGTTCGTGTATCAGTACGACGGCGGCCAAGCCGAGGGCCCCGAAGAGTGCCAACGGAATCAAAGCCGCGATCAGCAGCAGGGATAGCACGACGTTCTGGAGCATGATGCCCCGGGTTCGGCGGGCATGGTCGAGCACCTGGGGCAGGTGGTTCAAGTCCTCGCCCATCAGGGCGATGTCGGCAGTTTCGATGGCGACGTCGGTACCCATGGCACCCATTGCGATGCCCGTGTCGGCGGTGGCCAACGCCGGGGCATCGTTGACGCCGTCACCGACCATCGCCGTCGGTTGCCTAGATTTGAGGGTGCGGATAATTTCGGCTTTATCCTCGGGGCGCAGGTCAGCATGCACCACGCTGATGCCGGCAGCTTCACCTAGGGCTTTGGCGGTAAGGATGTTATCGCCGGTCAGCATGACCGTGGTGTACCCGGATCTGGTCAACCGGGCGATGACAGCGGGGGCTTCTGGGCGCAGTTCATCACGCACGGCGATCGCCCCGATGACTTGCCCTGCTTCCTCGATGAGGACCGCGGTCGCGCCGGCCTTCTGCATCCGTTCGACGTCCGCGGCCAGCGAACCGGGATCGATCCACCCGGGCCGGCCGAGGCGGACATGATTGCCGTCAAGCGATCCTTCAATACCTGCGCCGGGGATCGTTTCCATGTCAGTGATGTCGGCGCGTTGATCCGTGGCTGCGAGAATCGCTCTCGCCAGCGGGTGTTCGCTGCGCGCCTCCAAGCCGGCCGCGAGGGCGAGTACCCGGTCGCGGGTCGCGTTGCCGGCGGTGGCCACGTCGATCACAGCTGGCTGGTTGCGGGTGAGGGTCCCGGTCTTGTCCACGGCAATGGTGCGGATCTTTCCCAGCGTTTCCAATGCGCCGCCACCCTTGATGAGGACGCCGATGCGGCTCGCAGCGCCCACGGACGCGACGACCGTGACGGGGACGGAGATGGCTAGCGCACAAGGCGATGCGGCGACGAGCACCACAAGGGCGCGTTCAAACCACAGCAGCGGTTCCCCGACGATGAACCCGTAAGCAATGATGAGGGCCGCGGCAATGAGGATGCCCGGAACGAGTTTGCTCGCGATGGCATCTGCCAGACGCTGACCCGGCCCTTTGCGGGACTGCTCGGCTTCAACGATGTGCACGATGCGGGCCAGTGAGTTGTCTTCGGCGCTATTAGTGACTTCGACCTCAAGGGGGCCGGTGCCGTTGATGGACCCGGCATAAACTTCGGATCCCGGTCCTGCCTCGACGGGCACGGACTCCCCGGTCAGAGCAGAGGTATCCAGCGAGGTACGGCCAGCAATGATCCTGCCGTCCGTGGCAAGCCGTTCACCGGGACGAACCACCATCACATCGCCCGGGACAAGTTCAACCGGGGCAACGATGGTTTCAACCCCGCCTCGCAGCACCCTGGCTTCGGAAGGGACAAGATCCAAAAGAGCGCGAAGGCCCCGTCGGGCCTTCACCAGCGAATACTCCTCAAGCCCTTCCGAAATCGCGTAGAGGAAGGCGAGCATGGCCGCTTCCTGGACCTCGCCAAGGGCGACCGCCCCGACCGCGGCGATGGTCATTAACGTGCCGGCCCCGATCTTGCCCTTCATCAGGCGACGGAGAGTGGAGGGAACGAACGTCCAGGCCGCAACTATTAGCGCGGTGATCTCCAGGGGAAGCGTCAGCCACTGGGGTCCGTCGGCCCAAGACATGATCCACGCCGCAAGCAGCAGGACCCCCGGAAAGCCCTGCCGCCCGGACTTCGGTGACCTGCCAGATACCGACGGCGCCCTCCACCTCGTCGACCTCCCCCACTCCAGCCTTCCCATCGCTGCAGCCGCAAGCATCACTCATCGTTCGTTCTCATTAGATAGGGAGGCAGCGGTGATACCAATACCGTAATTCGGGCAGAGGATGACTGCGTTGCCGGTAGCGGCGAGCAGAATCTCGGCCTGAGCGAGCATGTCCATCAGCTCCGGCCGCGACAGCGAGTAGTACACGCTGCGGCCCTGCACCCGGCCGCTAACGAGGCCACACTCGCGCAAGCACGCCATGTGCGCCGAGACCGTGGACTGCGCCAGACCCAGCTCCCCCGTCAAATCACCCACACGGACCTCTCCGTTAACCATCCGGGTCACAATGGCCAACCTAGTCGGATCGCCCAAAGAGTGGAACAACGCAGCAGCCGGTTCGAGTCGGCCGCACGTTTCTCCAGAAACCACTGAATTTATGATCGTCATAGAGCGATGGTATCGCAAATTCCTGCTAGTTTCGGCAGTGGCCATGGTGATTGGGAAGGAAGCTGGCCGAGTGAATGCCGGCATGTGAGTTGAGATGGTGGGGCAGGAGGTCATTAAGGGAATGACATGGTCAGTCGAAGTTTTGCAGCCCAATCGGCGCCGTCTGCAGCAAACATGACAGGGCATCGGAATGAATTCCGCGTTTAAAGGATCTGTTTGCTTTTAGGATTCTGTGTTAGGCACCGGCGGTGGGGGTGTGAAGCGGTTGAGTCGGGCCGAGTTGACGACGACGCTAATGCTGGACAGTGCCATCGCCGCTCCGGCAACCATTGGTGAGAGCAACGCGCCGGTAAGTGGGTAGAGCAGGCCGGCTGCGAGGGGGATTGCTGCTGTGTTGTAGCCGAACGCGAGGACGAGGTTTTGGCGGATGTTGCGCATGGTGGCTTTGGAGAGTGCGATCGTTTTTGTCAGCCCTGAGAGGTCCCCGGACATGAGGGTCACGTCAGCGGCTTCGATGGCGACGTCGGTTCCGGTTCCGATGGCTATGCCGACGTCGGCTTGGGCGAGGGCGGGGGCGTCATTGATGCCATCGCCGACCATGGCCACGAGTTTGCCTTCGTCTTGCAGGTTACGAATTTCGGCAGCCTTGTGTTCGGGCAACACTTCGGCCAGTACCCGGTCGATGCCTACCTGTCGGGCGACGGCGAGGGCTGTTGCCTGGTGGTCACCGGTGATCATGGCAACTTCCAGGCCCAGCCCGCGTAGGCCAGCGACCGCCGATTTCGAGCTTGGTTTGAGGGTGTCGGCGACGGCGATGACGCCGGCCGGCTGGCCGTCAATGGCCACGAACATGGGTGTCTTTCCCTCGCCCGCGAACTGTTCAACCGCTTCCAGGAGGTCGCCGGTGGGTATCCCCTCCTCACTGAGCAGGACCGCGTTGCCGATGAGGACCTGCCGGTGATCAACGGTGGCACGTATCCCTTTGCCGGTGATCGATTCGAATCCGGTCGCGGGAATCAGTACCGCACCGCTGTTACGGGCGCCTTCGGTGATCGCTGCAGCCAACGGGTGCTCGCTGTCCGCTTCGGCCGACCCTGCCAGGCGAAGGAGCTCGGCCTCGTTGATGCCAGCTGTGAACACGTTGGTGAGCGCGGGTTTGCCCTCGGTGAGGGTGCCCGTCTTATCCAGGACGACGGTGTGCAGTTTGTGGACTGTTTCCAAGGCAGCAGCGGTCTTGATCAGCACGCCTAGGGCTGCGCCTTTGCCGGTCGCGACCATGATCGACAGTGGTGTGGCTAGGCCCAGCGCGCAGGGGCAAGCGATGATCAGCACGCTCACGGCTGCCACGACGGCCAGCGGGAGCGAATCGGCGAGGACGAACCACAGGACGAACGTGGTGATCGCGATGAACACCACTGCTGGTACGAAATAACCCGACACGGTGTCCGCGAGGCGTTGGATGGGAGCCTTGGAACTTTGCGCTTCCTGCACCAGCTTGATGATCTGCGCCAGGGCGGTATCTGATCCGACCCGGGTGGCGCGCATGGTGAACGCGCCGGTTGTGTTGACGGTTGCCCCGATCACGGTATCCCCGGTGGTTTTGGTCACCGGGATGCTTTCTCCGGTGACCATCGATTCGTCGATGGTCGAGCTTCCGTCGACGATTTCACCATCGACAGGTAGTTTCTCTCCTGGGCGGACTCGGATGTCGTCACCGACGCGTACCTGCTCAACCGGTGTTTCTACTTCCTGCCCGTCCCGCAGGACGCGTGCCGTCGCGGGAGTCAGTGCGACGAGGGCGCGGATGGCGTCTCCCGTACCTGCCCGGGCGCGCGCTTCGACCAGCCGGCCCAGCAGGATGATCGTGATGATGAAAGCCACCACTTCGTAGTAGACGTCTCTGACGCCTTCCGGGAGGATCTGTGGGGCGAAGGTGGCAACCAGGCTGTAAAGGAAAGCAGCGGTGGTTCCCAGGGTGATCAGGCTGTTCATTTCAGCGGAACGGTTTGCCAATGCCCGCCATCCGATCCGGTGGATAGGCCAGCCGACGACCAGCATCACCGGCAGGGCAAGCATCAACTGGCTCACGGGGTTCTGCAAGATGCCAGGCACATACTGCTCGCCGACTAATTCGGAGACCATGACCGCGTACAACACTGGCAGGGTCAACACCGTCCCCAGGCCAACCCGCCATCGCAGGTCTTTCAGCTCGGCTCTACGAGCCTCGGCCTCTGCATCCTCAGTTGACGCCGAGCCTGGCTCGGGGCGCAGACGTGCGGGGAAGCCGGTTGAATCGGCGACCGCACGCTCGAGTGTGTCAATGTCGACCTGCTCGGCGTCATAGGTCAGGACAGCGCGCTCGGCGCCGAAGTTGACCACGGCAGACCCGACTCCCGTGAGGGACCGGAGTTTGGATTCACTGCGTTCAGTGTCGATGGGCAGGCTGCGCAGGGCTCCCGGCAGTATGAACTCGGCACGCAGGTAATGGTCTTGAAGCTCAAGTGTCGGCCCAACACCAACAGCCCTAGCTACTTTGCTGGCGCTGCTACCACTGTCCGATGTTCTGACCGCAGACCCGCCAGTGTCCGCGGAAGCCTTCCCCGAAGTAGAGGTGCCATCGGCCGGGGGAGCTTCAACGATGAGTCTGCCGTGCAGCATGTTCATGCCACACGCCCAGGGATACTCACCCGGCTCCTCAATCATCAGATCAACTGTTGTGGTAGCGAAAGCCGCCAGGGAAGCGCTCTGGCGCAGATCGGGGAAAACCACGCGACTAGTGCAGTCGCTGTTGTCCTGCCGGTCAAACCGTAGCTGAACAGGAACCCCTGCGGTGACCCGGATCAGATTCGGGGAGTACCCGCCGCGCACTGAAATGTCCACAATCTGCCTTCCGGCGCGGACCAGAGCCACCTCGGCCGTGCGCGGTGCAAAAAAATACCACGCCAGAAAACCGATTGCCAGAATACCTCCGGCAATCACTACTGCATCGACTACATCCATCAACACTTCTCCTGTTAGCTTTGCCTGTCATAAAGCCCCGGCACAACACCATCGAACACCTTGCTACTATGGAAGATAGTATCGCATGTAGCGACGAAAGGTAGAACGATCATGCAACCAAACACAGCGGGGCTAAACACCTCGACCAGAGTTGGCCAGATGGGGCTAGTACCGCGCCCAACACAGCGAGTCGCCCGCCTTGCGGGCGGTATCGCGGTCGCGTCGGTTGTCTTCCTCACTGGATGCGGGGCAGCCGATCCGTTGGCACAGCAGGCGGCGGCGGGGGACAATAAAAACTACATCGCAGGGGATGGCTCCGTCTCAGAATTTGCCGCCGAAGACCGCGAAGAACCAATATCACTCGAAGGAACTCTTCTCGACGGAAGCACAGTCAGCACCACAGACCTTCAGGACCAAGTGACTGTGCTCAACTTCTGGTATGCCGCCTGCGCGCCATGCCGCGTGGAAGCACCGGACCTAGAAGCGCTCCATCAGGAGTTCTCCGGCCGAGGCGTGCAGTTCTACGGCGTCAATATTCGAGATGAAGCACCCACAGCGACCTCGTTCGAACGAAACTTCGGCATCTCCTATCCGAGCATGCTCGATACCGACGGAAGCATCCTGTTGGGGCTGAGCGCACAAGTCCCCCCACAAGCGGTGCCAACCACTCTGGTACTGGATAAACAGGGGCGAATCTCCGCGCGGATACTCGGCATAGCGGAAAAAAGCACCCTCAAAGCGCTCATAGAAGCCGCGTCCGGCGAGCCGTAACCTGACCATCCCCGCTCCGGGACACGCAATGGCTGCGCCGAACCGGCTTCTGGAAGCCTCCAAACACACCGTCGACCGGCTGATGCGCGAGGAGAGCATGAACGGTCTGATCAGGGGTTCTAAGGCCCATACCACGGTCCCCGGCAAGGACGGCCGCCGCGCCGGGGATCTGCTGAATCGGGACTTCACAGCCCTCTGCGCGAACATGACGCGCTACTGCGCGAACACCGTCAACACTCCACGGAGCCAACCTTCCAAGAGGACTATTGCACTCACCGGCCCATGGTCGAGCGGTCCATCGCCTGGCTCTCCCGCGGCAACCGACGCGTTCGGCACCGGGGCATCAGCCGGAACAACGCACGGCTACAGCGACGGATCGCGGGACTAAGCCTGCGACGAATGCTGGCCCGCGGACTGACCGCGAAGCAGGGAACATGGAGCGCTGGGCCAATCCACCGCTCCAACCCGGTTCATCCATAAAACCACTCGATGACAGCCCAAATTCGAGGCAGAATGAACGCAAGCGGGCGGAGCGACCCCGTTGTCGCACCCAAAGCGCTGACCAGAACACGCCGCTAGACGGCCATTGATGGCGTTCCGATCTCACGATTACCTCGTTGTTCAGCAGCCTTCTAGCGGCGGCGGTCCAAGTGAAGCCGGGTCCACCTTTCTGAAGCCAACTCAGCCGTAAATGGCTCCGCCTCGGCGCTCAGCCGCAGCTCAGCTGGTGCTATCGAGGATCAGGCGCACCGCTTCCGTTGGTTGGTCCCAGTGCGGGAAGTGACCGCAGTTTTCAAACCAGTGGAGCGTTGCATCCGGGAACAGCTCGGTGGCCCGCGCCGCCTGACTGGGAACGGTGACCTTGTCCTTCCGCCCCCATCCAATAACCATTTTGCCCTTGAGCGAACCAGCAGGCGCGCCTTCCTGACGGGGTCCGTGAATCAGCGCGTTGAGGGCCGGGTCGAGACTGGTCGATGTTTTGAAACCGCGAAGCTCGTGCAGGACCAGATCTTGTGGCAGCTTCCAGGGACGGGCGGAGAACTGCGCCAACAGGGCCGTGCGGCCCACGGGATTGCCTGTGAGGAAGGGCAGTGCCGGTTGGATGCGGCGCACCAGTGCTACGGATGCCTTGATGCTTGCACCAAAGATGGCTGCCTGGCGGTCATTCCAAAATCCACCGGGGTCCAGTGCGACAGTCGTGCCAGCGTGCCCTCGACGTGCCATTTCCATCACCATCCGGGCGCCCATGGAGCTGCCTACCAGGTCAAGGTCGCCCAGTTCCGCCTCGCGGATAAAGGCTTCGACGGCATCGGTCAGCGTGGCAATGGTGGTTTCGCCGGTCAACGGCTCTGATTCGCCGCAACCGGGGAGGTCGACGGCGATGACATCGCGTTCAGCGGCCAGCGCCGGGATTATCGGGTTCCAGTTGCCAATACTGGAACCGAGCCCGTGGATCAGGAGGAGTGGCTTACCGGAGCCTTGCCGGGTTGAGTGCAGCATTGTTTCACTCTAACCCGGATTCTTCATCGCCCGTCTGATCGGCAGAGAATTCTGAGTGGGCCGCTGTTGGTCTGGTGCAGGTTGTCTTTGGGCATGACAGTGTGTCCTTTGGGTCGCTGGGTGGACGCCGGTTCCATTGGCCAATGGATTTCCCGCATTGGTGGTCGGCGGGTTTCCGACCGGTCGCCCGGCTGTCTTCGGGCCACCGGGGATTCTTGGGTCAGTCACGTGCTGCGAGGAACTGCTCGAGGGCGGGGAGGTCATCGGTGTTGATGTGATCGACACCAGCATCCGCCAATTCTGCCCAAACGGCTTCACGTGCCGCTCCGGGGAGGTCCGGGGTTGCCCAGAACCGGACGCGTGCGTCCCGTTCGTGGGCAGTAGCGACATAGGTCCGGAGTTTCTCGCGTTCAGCGGCCGGCATTTCGCCCACGCCCTGCCAGAGGAAAAGTTGATTCCAGTTGTTGCTGATCAACGGCATAAGATTCGCTGGCAACGCGGAAATCAGGTCGGTTGCGCGTCCGTCGTAGAAGCTCGCGCGTTGCTGGTCTGCCGCCATCGTTGCTAGGGGACGGTTGCCGCTCACGACGACGCTCACCGCGCCCTGTTTCACTTTTCCGTTGTTGAAGCGGGTGAGCATGGAGCGGTGCTTGTCGAGCTCGGCCTCAAGGGCCGCGTAGGTCTGCTCGGCATCACCTTTGATGTCGACCAGCAACTGGAACTCGCCGTCCCATCCCGGGTAGACGCTTCCGGCTTTCCCGTCGACCAGTTCATCGAGCGGGTCAAGGTAGAGGCTTTCGAGTGTCACTCCAGCAGTGACATCTTCGCGGTCATGAGCTACGAGGAGCTCGCCGTCAACGAGCCAGACATCAGCTTCGACACTGGTGAAACCGTGCTGGAGTGCATCGAACAGCGGACGGTCGTGCTCATAGTCGTTATGAGCGTGTGCCGCCTCGCGGGGCTGGCCGAGAGATACCTCCTCTGTTGTCTGGGCTGCGTTCGCCGGAATGGCTGTAGAGATGGCAAGGGACGAGCAGACGAACAGCAGAACGAACGGACGGGGCAAGGACATGGTCCTCAACTTTCTCAAGGGGGATGCTGGCCCTCTGACGCTAGGACGTTCAGGTGAGCATTAGGCTGACACACGCTGGCGCACAGGTGAACATCGCACGACGCCAGGTCAGGCGAGCATCGGGGCATCCATCGACCCGGACGACGCAACCAGGCGCGAATCGCCTGAACTCGTTGGCCGCCTTCGTTTATCGTAAGTCAGCTGGCTCGGTTTTTTTGAGACCGGGATAACCCCTTGTTCACTATTCGTTTACCGAAGGGATGGCTGAACGGTTGAAGAGGGATGTCTACGACTGCGAAGTTGGCGGAGAACCATCCGATTGGCTTTTAGCCTTTATAGGTGAGTTGCTGCGGTGATTTCGGACAGCGGATTTGGTGGTTTTCTCCACGCTGCCATGTCTGGCTGTTTATAACTGTAATGGACTTCGTTGGGCCGGCGATGGGTATGTTTCGGTGGCACGGCATGACGCCGATAGTCCATTTGTTCTGTCAAGAAGCTACCTTGTTCGGTGACACCACCACGGCGCTTCTAAAGGCTCGCCTTGTTCCTGCGGTTCGGTCGCACACAGGTGGCGTTCAGCCCACGGCTTACCCACCGGAAACAACGAGCCGGGTCGAAAGGCGATGATCAGTCGGAATCACTCAAGGGGCGTTATTACTGGGGATTTATGGGGTGGTGGAATCCACCGGAAACTGACAAAAGACAGGGATTGCTAATCCGTTTGTCCTGGATTCAAGCCCCATCAGCCCTACCCCTGCGAAGTCCCCGGAACAATGCGTTCCGGGGACTTCGTTGTTTCGCCTGATCCCGCGTCGGTCATTGGCAACGAAGTTACTCATGGGTAACGTAGTCCCAAGAACCGCTGGACTACGTAAAGGACACCCGCATGAGCAAGCCGGTCATCGATGTAAACAACCTCCCGTACGCCGACGGCGACTTCTACTCCTACGAAGCACTACTCAGCCAGAAGGAACGAGACCGGCTCGAAGAGATTCGCCAGTTCCTGAAAGCCGAAGTCAAGCCTCATGCCACGGGTTGGTGGAACGCCTCAACGTTCCCCAAAGACCTCATCCCCAAGCTTGCCGAACTGGATATAATGAGCCCGGTCCGCCGTCAGGGCTTCTCCAATCTGTTCGCCGGTCTGATGCACGCCGAGTTCACCCGCGCCGATACCTCAATCGCAACATTCATTGGGGTCCATGATGGTCTGTTTACCGGGTCGATCGAAGAACTTGCCTCGCAGGAGCAGCAGGAAGCCTGGCTCCCAGACATCTACTCGATGAAAAAGATCGGCGCGTTCGGACTAACCGAGCCTCTCGGCGGATCCGACGTGGCCGGCGGCACCCGCACCACGGCCCGCCGCGACGGCGATAGCTGGATCATCAATGGAGCCAAACGATGGATCGGAAACGCCACCTTCTCGGACTGGGTCGTCATCTACGCCCGTGATCTCGAGGACAACCAGGTCAAAGGCTTCATGGTGGACACCGGTCTCAAGGGTTACCACGCCACCAAGATCGAAAACAAGATTGCGCTGCGCACCGTCGAGAACGCCGATATCACCCTCGACAACGTAGTGGTCCACGACGACTTCCACCTTAAAGGGGCCAACAGCTTCAAGGACACCAACAAAGTGCTGAAGGTTACCAGGCTCTCGGTCGGCTGGCAGGCGGTAGGTCAGCAGCTCGCAGCATTCGATGTGGCGCGTCGCTACACAGTGGAGCGGTACCAGTTTGGGCGCCCGCTCGCCTCCTTCCAGCTCGTCCAGCAGCAACTCGTCGAGATGCTAGGTAATACTGTTAGCTCAATGGGGATGATGGTCCGTCTGGCGCAGCTGGAAGACGATGGGCTTGCTAAGGACGAGCAGTCGGCCATGGCTAAGGCCTTCACCACGGCACGAATGCGCAAGACAGTTGCCATGGGCCGCAGCCTGCTCGGCGGAAACGGAATTGTCACTGACTACGAAATGGCCAAGATCTTCTCCGACGCGGAGGCCGTGTACTCCTATGAGGGCACTCACGAGATCAACACCCTGGTGACAGGACGAGCCATCACGGGTATCGCCGCATTCGTCTAAGCCCATGCGTATCGTTTGACTCACGGGCCGTGCAGGGGGAGAAGCACCGACGGGCGGCGGTCAACGACAAAGTCGAGCGGATTCACGTAAACGCCATCCCGTCGGACCCCCCAGTGCAGGCAGGTCGTCGGGCAGTGCGTCCCGGCGGCTTCCGGACCTGAGGTGCGCAGATCGGCGGCGTCCGGTTCGGGGCCTCGCAGCTCAGACGCAAGGGTGCCGACCGTTTGGCCCTTGTGAACCACCTCCCCGCGCTGCAGGCGGGCAACTACTGGCTCGAAACTGCTCAGTAGCCCGCCGCCGTGGTCCACGGTGACCACCGGCCGGTCCACCACCCACCCAGTGAAGACCACCCGACCCGGCGCAGGGCTGCGGATGTCGACGGTCCCGGTGGCTGGGAGATCGACGCCTCGATGGCCTGCCAGCCACCGCTGGGCCGGTGGTTCAAAGGGTCTCAGCACCCTCGGTGTGGGGGAGAGCGGCCAGGTCCACGTTGGCTCGGCCGTGATGCCCGGGCCCGTGCGAACCGCACCGGCACCAGCGGACCCGGTGGCCAGCACCAGCAAGGCGCTAGCCACGAGCACCACGAGAGCGGCGGCCCTGCTCCGAACTGAACCATGAATTTGGCCTGGGCTCGTGACCTGGCCGGATCCCTTATTCCAGTCGGTGCTTCTGACCAGGGTGGAACCCTTGCCTGGGGCGGGGCCCCTGCCCCCGATTTTGCCCCCGCGCCGGACTCGGTTTCGAATGCTGCTCTTCGACATGGTTCAAGTGTTCGCCGGCCGGCCCTGCATTGGGGGTGTGGGGCTGCTATGTGGATAAGTGCAGTTATGCCTCCGGTCCCGGCTGACGACCGCCCTGTAGTACACTCGATACAGCAGTCTGCTGCGATGCCGCGCGCCTTCCGCAAGATCTTCGGAGAGTGGCAGCTCGTCGTGACTGACTACGCGTATCTTTTCCCTTTGCGGCCCTGCGGGTCGCAAAGGGCATGGCTCCAACGGTCCGGAAAATCTTCCGGTGATGGACTCCATGGGCGAAGGCCAACTGGTACCAGGAGTGACGTTCATCCCGAACGGAACACTAGCAACCGTCAACAGGCAGAAACGGCGCCACGCGCCCTGCCGATAGAAAGGAACGACATGCCAGTCGTTACCATGCGCCAACTGCTCGACAGCGGCGTACATTTTGGCCACCAGACCCGTCGCTGGAACCCGAAGATGAAGCGTTTCATCTTCACCGAGCGCAACGGCATCTACATCATCGACCTCCAGCAGTCACTGTCCTACATTGACCGCGCCTACGAGTTCATCAAGGCCACCGTCGCACACGGCGGCACGGTGCTTTTCGTTGGCACGAAGAAGCAGGCACAGGAAGCCATCGCCGAGCAGGCGACCCGCGTGGGCCAGCCCTACGTCAACCAGCGCTGGCTCGGTGGCATGCTCACCAACTTCCAGACCGTGTCCAAGCGCATCCAGCGCATGAAGGAACTTGAGGAAATCGACTTCGACGATGTGGCCGGATCCGGGCACACCAAGAAGGAGCTCCTCCTCCTGCGCCGCGAACTCACCAAACTGGAAACCAACCTCGGTGGTATCCGCAACCTGACCAAGGCCCCTTCGGTCGTGTGGATCGTTGACACGAAGAAGGAACACCTGGCCATTGACGAAGCCAAGAAGCTCGGCATCCCCGTCGTCGCGATCCTCGACACCAACTGTGATCCTGACGAGGTTGACTTCCCGATCCCCGGCAACGACGACGCCATCCGCGCCGTTCACCTGCTGACCCGCGTGGTTGCAGATGCCGTTGCAGAGGGCCTGATCGCCCGTCACAACCGCTCCGGCGGAAACGACGCCGACGCCGCGACCGAGCCAATGGCCGAGTGGGAGCGCGAACTGCTGGGCGACAGCGCCGCAGACGCCGCCCCAGCGGCAGACGCCGCGCCAGCGGCAGACGCCGCGCCAGCAGTTGAGGAAGCTGCACCTGCAGAGGCCGCCGCTGAGGAAGCCGCACCTGAAGCAGCAGCAACTCCAGCAGCCGAGGAAGCACCAGCAGCCGACGACAGCAAGTAACCGGATGAGGGGGTGCGGGTGTCTCACCTGCGCCCCCTTCTCTATCTGCCCAGGCGTCAGAGCCTGCAGGCACCACCCTTCTTGGACACAACATACTTAGGAGTTCACATGGCGAACTACACCGCCGCTGATATCAAGGCCCTCCGCGAGCGCACTGGCGCTGGCATGATGGACGTGAAAAAAGCCCTCGACGAGGCCGACGGCGACGCCGGCAAGGCGATGGAGCTCATCCGCATCAAGGGTTTGAAGGGTGCAACGAAGCGCGAGGGCCGTTCAACCGCTGAGGGCCTCGTAGCAGCCAAGGTCGACGGCAACGTCGGCGTCATGGTCGAGGTCAACTGCGAGACCGACTTCGTCGCCAAGGCAGGCCCGTTTGTCGAATTCTCCAACAAGGTCCTTGCCGCAGCGATCGAGTCCGGCGCCAACGACGTCGACACCCTCCTCGCCTACACGGTTGACGGCAAGCCCGTCTCCGAGCATGTCATCGAGGCCGGCGCCCTGCTGGGCGAAAAGGTGGCTATCCGCCGTCTCGCACGCATCGAGGGCAGCATCGTCGATGCTTACCTGCACAAGACGTCCAAGGACCTTCCGGCCCAGGTTGGTGTGCTTTTCGCTGTTGAGGGTGAGGGCGACGCCGCCAAGGAAGCCACCCACGACATCGCAGTCCACATCGCTGCCTACTCGCCGACCTACCTCGTCCGTGACGAAGTACCGGCGGAACTTGTCGAGACGGAACGTCGCATCGCCGACGAGACCGCGCGCGCCGAAGGCAAGCCTGAGGCAGCATTGACCAAGATCGTTGAAGGGCGTCTGACGGGCTTCTTCAAGGAGGGCGTACTCGTCGACCAGGCATTCGCCAAGGACGCCAAGAAGTCGGTGGCCCAGGTGTTGGCTGAGGCCAACTCCACGCCGACCGCATTCGCCCGGTTCCGGGTTGGAGCCTAGGTCAGTTAGGCACAGCAGGCAGTTGGACAAAGGGGTGGTTACCACGGTGATCACCCCTTTTTCCTGCCCCATGGGACAAGCCAGACGGCACCGCAACGTATTCTTTTAGCAACGAACCCCGCAACCGCCCTTGGAGGCACAATGGATAACTCTGATTTGGGCACGCATGGCCAGGAAAGCCAACGACGTCGGGTGCTTCTGAAGCTCTCCGGCGAAGTCTTCGGCGGTGGCAAGCTCGGCGTCGACCCGGAGACGGTCCGCTCGGTAGCGAAGCAGATCGCCGCGACGGTCGGTCAGGTGGAAGTTGCCATCGTCGTTGGCGGCGGTAACTTCTTCCGGGGAGCCGAACTTTCGCAGAGCGGCATGGACCGGTCCCGCGCCGACTACATGGGCATGCTCGGCACCGTCATGAACTGCCTGGCCTTGCAGGACTTCCTGGAGCAGGCGGGTGTCGAAACCCGGGTACAGAGCGCCATCACGATGGGGCAGGTCGCCGAGGCCTACATCCCGCGCCGCGCCATCCGCCACCTCGAGAAGGGCCGCGTCGTCATCTTCGGCGCCGGGGCGGGGCTCCCCTACTTCTCCACCGACACGGTCGCGGCGCAGCGGGCCCTCGAAGTGCACGCTGACCTGGTGCTGATGGCCAAGAGCGGTGTCGACGGCGTTTATACCGCCGACCCGCATAAGGATCCCACAGCGAAGAAGCTTGAGACGCTTTCCTACGATGATGCGTTGCGCCAGGACATCCGGGTCATGGACCAGACAGCCATGACCATGTGCAAGGACAATGACCTGTCGATGGTCGTCTTCGGCATGGAGGGCGAGGGCAACGTCACCCGGGCGATCCTCGGCGAAAAGATCGGGACCATCGTCACCACCTAGGCGGACTCCGCCGGTTTGCCCCAGCGGGGCGGCCCGCGTGAACTAGGATTGGAAATCGAACCGGACGACGCGCCGCTGCACCTCAGCGGGCGCACTGCTTAGGAGTTACAGTGATCGACGAAACATTGCTAGAGGCCACCCAGAAAATGGATAAGGCGGTGGAGGCCGCGAAGGAAGATTTCGCCACCATCCGCACCGGACGTGCCAACGCTTCGCTGTTCTCCAAGGTCATGGTCAACTACTACGGCGCTCCAACGCCGCTCCAGCAGTTGGCGTCCTTCCAGAACCCTGAGGCGCGTACCCTCCTGATCACACCCTTCGACCGGGCGGCGCTGAACGACATTGAACGGGCCTTGCGGGACTCCGACCTAGGCGCCAATCCATCAAACGATGGCAACATTATCCGGGTGGTCCTTCCGGAGCTGACCGAGGAACGCCGCAAAGAATACGTCAAGCTGGTCAAGACGAAAGCCGAAGACGCCAAGATTGCCATCCGCAACATCCGCCGCAAGGCGAAAGACGGCATTGATAAGGCAGTCAAGGACGGCGGCGCCGGCGAAGACGAGGGATCGCGAGGCGAAAAAGACCTCGACGCCCGCACCAAATCGCACACAGACACGATCGACGAGCTGCTCAAGCGCAAGGAAACCGAGCTGCTCGAGGTCTGATGAGCGACACCCACCACTCTGCTAACACCGGCGCCCAGCCAGCGGCCAGCGTGGACGCCGTGGTGAGGGGGCGGCGCGCCCAGCAGGCTCCCGGCACCCGGCAGCTCCGCCGCAGGTCCGGGCGGAAGACCCGTGGCACGCCGAAGGGCCCATCCCGGGCAGGAAGAAACCTGCCAGCGGCAATCGCCGTGGGAGTCGCGCTCCTCGGGTCGGTGCTGGGCGGGATCCTCTACCTGCCCATTGCCTTCGTGGCGATTTCCACAGCCTTTGCACTGCTCGGCGTTTGGGAAGTTTCCCGGGCGCTCGAGGTGCGACAGATTCGGCTTCCCCTGGTACCCGCCATCGTTGCGACGATTGCGCTGCCGTTTGCTGCCTACCTCGGCGGCCCCGAGGCCCTGGCCTACGCCGTCGTCCTATCCACCACCGCCCTGGCCTTATGGCGCAGTGTCGATCCGGCACCGGATGCAGCGAGATCCATCACGGCTGGCATTTTCGTTGTGCTCTGGATACCACTGTTGCTCAGCTTCGCCATGTTGTTGTTGCGGGAACCTTCGGGCAAGCTGCTGGTGGCGACGCTGCTTCTTCTGGTGGTCGCTAACGACACCTTCGGCTATCTGATCGGAGCGTTCTTCGGGAAGCACGCCATGGCGCCGAAGATCAGCCCGAAGAAGTCATGGGAGGGGTTCGCCGGTTCAGTGGGCGGCGCCGTGCTGGTGGGAACCGTTGCAGCGGTGTTCCTCCTGGAGCGGCCCTGGTGGTTTGGCCTCGTCCTGGCAGTGGCCACCGTCTCCGCCGCGACCGCCGGGGACCTCGCCGAGTCAATGATCAAACGTGAACTGGGCGTCAAGGACATGGGCAATATTCTGCCGGGGCACGGCGGCATGATGGACCGGCTCGACTCCATTGTCTTCGCCTCCCCGGTTGCGTTCGTGCTGTCAGTTACATTGGTACCGGGATTCCTCTAGCCCCGGCCGCACAACCCAAAGGACTCAGGACACCATGGACGAAGCTCGTCAGGGCAGCTCTCCCTTCGCGCGGGTGGGACGCCGGGAGTATGGCTACAACCTTCGGCAAGTGGACAGCTTTCTCACCCGGGCTCGCGAGTTCTACAACACGGAAGACCTGACCGGTGGCCCGGTGAGCAGCATCGACGTTCGGTCGATGGCCTTCGACCCCGCCAAGGGTGGTTACGAGCCGCAGGCCGTCGACGCTGCGCTGGACCGGTTGGAGGACGTCTTCGCGCAGCGCGAGCGCGACCGCCTGATCTCGGCGAAGGGCGAGGACGTCTGGCTCATGCAGATTGGCCGCTCCTCGGCCGTGCTGCGAAGCAGGCTGCACCGTGAGCCCGGCGAAAGGTTCAGGCGTCCCACCAGGCGGAAGGCCGCCAGCTACAACGTCGACGACGTCGACACCCTCTGCAACGAACTTCTCGCCTACTTCGAAAGCGATGCTCCGCTGAGTGTCGACGTCGTACGCCGCTCCGTCTTCCGTGACGCGGTGGGCGCTGAGGGTTACGAGGAAACCCAGGTCGACGCATTCATGGACCGCGTGGTCGAACTGATGGCAGCCATCGACTAGTTGCGGCCTACGTTGGTCCCTGCACCGGTTCCGGTGTATGCAGCCTGGCCAGGACCCGTGACACGCTTCCCGGCGTCCGGCGGGCGGTCAGCCGCGACACCAGGATGGTGACAGCGAACGCCGCTGGCACCGTCCACAACGCGGGTTGCTCAAGCCATTCGTAGCGCGCCGCCGCTGGCCCCAGCGCCGCCGCGGTCAGGATAGATCCGCCGCACAGTACGGCCCCAGCGAGCATGCCCGCAACGGCTCCCACATCGGTCAGCCCGCGCCACCAGATTCCGAGCAGCAGGAGCGGACAGATCGTGGAGGCAGTAAAGGCGAACACCATGCTCACGCTGCCGGCCAACGCCAGCGTGTTGGTGGCTAGTGCCAACAGCAAGGGGATCAACGCCGAAATCACTGCGGCCCGCCTGAACCCGCGCACGCTGCCCTGGAAGAACTCCTGGCTGACCACCCCGGCGAGGGATACCACCAGCCCACTGGTCGTCGAGAGGAACGCGGCAAACGCCCCCGCCGTGACCAGGGCCGACAGCAGATCCCCGGCGGTACCCTCGAAGATACGGCTCGGGAGTAGCAAGACCGTGGCGTCGGCGGTGCCGTCGGCCGCAAGATCGGGGGTATAGATCCGGCCGAGAATCCCGTACATGGTGGGGAACAGGTAGAACACCGACAGCAAGCCCAGCACAATGAGGGTGGTCCGGCGAGCCGAGGCGCCGTCCGGGTTGGTGTAGAAACGCACCAGCACATGGGGCAGGCCAAGAGTGCCGAACAGCAGCGCGATCACCAGGGAAATATTGCGGTACAGCGATGCGTCCCCGACAATATTTAGCTCGGTAGCAAACACCGCACCGGCATCGGTGATCGGGCTCCCGGTTGCGGAAAGCCGCAGCAGGATAAAGACGATCGGCACCGCCAGCGCGGTCAGCTTGAGCCAGTATTGGAAGGCCTGCACAAAAGTGATGGACCGCATCCCGCCGGTCACGACGCTGAGGCAGACCACCACCACCACCGCCACCGCGCCCACCCACGGCGGGAGCCCAGTGGTGATCTGGACGGTGAGTGCGGCCCCGTGCAGTTGCGGCACAATGTAGAGCCAGCCGACGACGACGACGAGCAGGCTGGTCACGCGCCGCACCATCAGCGATTCGAGGCGGGCTTCAGCGAAGTCGGGGATCGTGTAGGCGCCGGAGCGCCGCAGGGGAGCGGCCACGAAGAGGAGCAGCATCAGGTACCCGGCCGTGTACCCGATCGGAAACCAGAGTGCATCCACACCGGAGATGAGAATCAGCCCGGCGACGCCGAGGAAGCTCGCAGCCGACAGGTATTCGCCGCCGATCGCTGACGCATTCCACCAGGGCCGTACGGTCCGCGAGGCCACGTAGAAGTCGCCGGTGGTCCGCGAGATCCGCAGCCCATAGATGCCGATCAGCACGGTGCTCAGGGAGACCAGGGCCAGCGCCAGGTAGCCGACCACCGGATTCAGTTCAGCGCTCACAGCGGCCTAGTCCTCATCGACCAGGTCCCTGAAACGTTGTTCGTTGCGGGAAGCGCTGCGCACGTAGAGGGCCGCGCAGCTGATGACCAGCGGGTAGACGCCCACCCCCAACAGGAGCCAGGGCACCGGGATGGTGAACACCGAAAGATTCCCGATTTGTGGAAAGACCGCCAACATCACGGGGATACCAATCAGGATGACCAGGAAGCCGGCGGCGACCACCACGGCGAGCCTGAGCTGGGACCGGATCAAGGAACGGACAAACAGTTCGCCCACCTCCGACTGCTCGGCCATTTCCCGGGTGACCGGGTAGGAGCCGCCAACCGGCCGGGCGGCGCTGCGCGGCGCGGTGACCCGCACCCGCTGGGGTACGCCGTCCGGCGTCGTCATCGAGGGCACCTCACGGCTGTCGGGGCCGGAGGCGGGTGGCCTCAAGCTTGTCCCGCACCACCGGAAGGTGCCGGCGGCTGACCGGAAGCTCGGCGTCCCCCACGAGGAGCGATGCGCGGCCCGCCCCGATCCTGACCTGACGGACCTGGTTCATCGCCACCAGGTAGGACCGGTGGATCCGCAGGAAGCCGGCGTCGGCCCACTGACGCTCCAGATCGTTGAGGGGAATACGGATCAGGTAGCTCGACTCGGCGGTGTGGAGGCGCGCATAGTCGCCCTGCGCCTGGACGTAGCGGATATCGTCCCGCCGGATCATCCGGCTGATACCGCCCTGATCGACGGTGATCACCTCGGGCGCGGCCGCGGTGCCGTCCTGGCCCGCTTCCATCAGTTCACAGATACGCCGGACAGACTCGGCGAGGCGTTCCAGCCGCACCGGTTTGAGCAGGTAATCGACGGCCCGCAGATCGAACGCCTCAAGGGCACGGTCCTCGTCAGCGGTGACGAAGACGACGGCGGGAGGTCGGCTGAACCGGGAAATGACCCGGGCGATGTCCAGGCCGGAGAGGGCCGGCATGTGAATGTCGAGGAACAACGCGTCGACGTCGTGGGTCTCGAGGGCGCGCAGTGCCTCGGCGCCGCTGGAGGCACGGTGGATGGTGTCGATCCGCGCATCCTTGGCGAGTAGGAAAGCCAGTTCCTCAACTGCGGGGAGCTCATCGTCGGCGATGACAACATTGACCATGTGCTCCAGATTACGCGCACCTGCCGGTCGACGTGTGACGTGGGCTGTGTCACCTGTGATGTGGGACAGGTGCTCAGGCGTGGTGGTCTGGCTGCGACTTCGGGATCCGCAGGGTGATCATGGTGCCAGCGCCCACCGCGGTGTCGATGGCGAGCCCGTGATCCTCGCCGTACACCTGGCGTAGCCGCTGATCGACGTTCCGGAGCCCAACATGTACCCCGTCGGTATGCCCAGCGAGGACTGACCGCAGATAGTCGGGATCCATGCCGACGCCGTCGTCCTCAATCGTCACCTCGGCGACTGCTCCGGCGTCGTGCGCCGTAATGGTGATGTGACCCGATCCGTCAGTGGATTCGAGGCCATGCCGGACGGCGTTCTCCACCAGGGGCTGGAGGCTGAGGAACGGAATGACTGTGCTGAGCACCTCGGGGCCAATCTCCAGGCTCACCTTCAGTCGGTCCCCGAACCGGGCACGCTCCAGCAGCAGGTAGCGGTCGATGGACCGGAGCTCCTCCGCAACGGTGGTGAAGTCACCATGCCGACGGAAGGAGTACCGGGTAAAGTCGGCGAACTCCACCACCAGTTCGCGGGCCCGGACGGGGTCCGTATTGATGAAGGATGCGATGGCGTTGAGCGAGTTGTAGATGAAATGGGGGCTGATCTGGGCGCGGAGGGCACGCACCTCAGCCTCCATCAGCAGGGTCCGGGAGGAGTCAAGTTCGGCGAGTTCCACCTGGGTGGACACCCAGCCGGCCACCTCGTTGGCGGCCCGTACCAGGCCGGCATTGACGTGCGGGGCGAAGGCGCCCACCGTGCCGACCACCCGCTTGTCGACGCGGATCGGGGAGATCACCACCTGCCCGTCACCTGGTACTGCGGCCGGGCCCAACTGGGCCTCCCTGAAAATCTGGGTCCGCCCACTGGTGAGGACCTGCTGCACCAGGTCCATCACCTGCTCGGGCATCTCGCGCCCACCATCCCAGGCGAGCACAGCGCTTTCGTCGGTGATCAGGAGCGTGTCGCACCGCAGCAGGCTGCGTAAATGCTTGCTGGCCTTCGAGGCTCCCGCGGGGGTGAGCCCGGCACGCAGGTGCTCCGACGCGAGCGCCGCGGTGTGCAGGGTCGCATAGGTGGCGCGGTCGGCGTCGGACCCCAGGTCTCGGTAGGAGCGGGACAGCTTGAATCCCAGGGCAGCAACCATGGCGATCGTCAGGGAGACGATGGCGCCTACCAGGGCGGTGTCGACGGCAGTGCTGAACATTGCTCAACAGTAGCCGTCAACCACTCCGCGGTCGTCCCACTCGCCGCACGAGGGGTCCGCTCACCGCAGCTGAGCGTCCACTGAGCGATACACCGTGCTGCGGTACTGTGAAACCGCGCTCGCAGGACGCAAGGTGATGGGAGTCACACCTTCACGCGCCTGTCGCTGCTCCCAACCGAATCGGAGTCGGCCCGGCGTGGAAGACGTTCTCAACGAGGAGGAACCATGGCTACCGAGCCATCGCCGCCGGAAGCTGGCACCACAGCGACCGTCGACTTCACCGCATACCAGAAGAATCCGCAGTTCGTGGAACTGCGCAAACGCCACCGCAGTTTCGTTTTTCCCATGGCAGTCTTCTTTCTGCTCTGGTACTTCCTGTATGTGCTGCTGGCGTCCTACGCGACGGACTTCATGTCCACCCCGGTCTGGGGAAACATCAACATCGGGCTCATCATGGGCCTGCTGCAGTTCGTCACCACCTTCGCCATCACGATGGGGTACGTCACCTACGCCAACCGGAAGCTCGACCCGATCGCCGCGGATATCCGCCACGAGCTTGAGGTCACCGCTCCGGAGGTCTTCACTGAAAAGCCAGGAGTGAACAAATGATGCCGGTCTCCCTGCCGATGCAGACGGTCGAAAGCACCCAGGTCGGTGAACCATGGCTGAACATGACCATTTTTGGTTTGTTCGTCGCCGTCACCCTCGTGATCGTGCTCCGTGCAAGCCGTAACACCAAGACCGCCGCCGACTACTACGCAGCGGGCCGGTCCTTCAGCGGACCGCAGAACGGCACCGCCATTGCCGGCGACTACCTCTCGGCGGCTTCCTTCCTCGGAATCGTCGGTGCTATTGCCATCAACGGCTACGACGGATTCCTTTACTCCATCGGCTTCCTGGTGGCCTGGCTGGTGGCCCTGCTCCTCGTGGCGGAACTGCTCCGCAACACCGGCAAGTTCACCATGGCCGACGTCCTCTCGTTCCGGTTGCGCCAGCGCCCCGTGCGCATCGCCGCCGCCATCACCACCCTGGCCGTCTGCTTCTTCTATCTGCTCGCACAGATGGCTGGCGCCGGCGGACTGGTCTCCCTGTTGCTGGGGATCGACGACCGGATCGGTCAGTCCCTGGTCATTACCGTCGTCGGCGGGTTGATGATCCTCTACGTACTGATCGGTGGGATGAAGGGCACCACCTGGGTGCAGATCATCAAGGCGGTCATGCTCATCACCGGCGCGTTCATCATGACCATCTGGGTGCTTGCTCTCCACGACTTCAACCTCTCCACGCTGCTGGGTGCAGCGATGGAAACCGCTGGAAACCCCGACATCATCAACCCGGGCCTGCAGTACGGTGCCACCAGCACCTCGCAGCTGGACTTCGTGTCCCTCGCCCTGGCGCTGGTCCTCGGCACCGCAGCACTACCGCACGTGCTGATGCGGTTCTACACCGTACCAACCGCCAAGGAAGCCCGCCGCTCAGTGGTGTGGGCCATCTGGCTGATCGGCGGGTTCTACCTGTTCACCCTGGTCCTCGGCTACGGCGCCGGCGCCATGATCGGCGCGGATCGCATCCAGGCCGCTCCGGGTGGGGTCAACTCGGCAGCACCACTGCTTGCGTTTGAACTGGGCGGGCCCATCCTGCTCGGCATCATTTCGGCGGTCGCGTTCGCGACGATCCTCGCCGTCGTCGCCGGTTTGACGATCACTGCCGCAGCCTCGTTCGCTCACGACATCTACGCGAACGTCATCCGCAAGGGCAACCTGGATCCCGACGGTGAGGTGAAGGTGGCGCGGCGGACCGTCGTCGTGATCGGCATCCTCTCCATCCTGGGTGGCATCGGCGCGCAGGGGCAGAATATCGCCTTCCTGGTGGCGTTGGCCTTCGCGGTTGCAGCCAGCGCCAACCTGCCGACCATCCTCTACTCGCTGTTCTGGAAGCGTTTCAACACCCAGGGTGCGATCTGGAGCATGTACGGCGGGCTCGGTTCAGCACTGCTGCTCATCGCCTTCTCGCCCGTCGTCTCGGGCAAGGAGACCTCGATGATTCAGGGCGCCGACTTCGTCTTGTTCCCACTGAACAACCCGGGTATCGTCTCCATCCCGCTGGCGTTCTTCCTCGGCTGGCTGGGTAGCGTCCTCGCCAAGACCACCGAGGATCCGCAGAAGCAGGCGGAAATGGAAGTACGGTCCCTGACCGGGGTCGGCGCGGAAAAGGCGACTGAACACTAAGTCGCCGGGTTCGATCATTTCCTTACACGGCAGCAGGCCGACCCGACATCGGGTCGGCCTGCTGCCGTGTAAGGGGGTTGTGCCTGACCCGGCCGCTCCCTACTTGCCCGGGTGACGGGGCCCGCGCTCCAGGAGGGGCTTAACCCGGAAGGGAACCAGTTCCCCCATGGCCAGGGAGGTATCGCATCGTTCCACCCCGTCGCAGCCGAGGATTTTCCCGTTGATCCTGAAGAGGTCCTCGGCGTCGGCGCACACCACCCGTACCAGGATGTCCGCCTGACCGGTGAGCCCGTACGCTTCGAGCACCTCGGGAATATCGGCCAGTTGTTCAGTGATGGCGGCGAGTTTTTGCTGCTGAACGTGGACGTGAATGAACGCCATCAGCGGGTAGCCCAGGGCTACCGGATTGATCCGGCGCTCGAAGGAGAGGAACACCGACTTCTTCTCCAACTGAGCCATCCTGGCCTGTACCGTGTTGCGGGACAGACCCAGCTTTTGGGCCAGCGCCACGACCGTGCGCCGGGGGTCTTTCGCCAGGGCGATCAGGAGGCGAGTGTCAGTAGAATCCAAGGGTAGCATAATGCGCAATGCTAACACGGTGCTGATGCCGGATATCTGGCATTGTGCTCAATCAAACGGTTATCGGTTGTGCTCCATGGCGCCTGTGAGTAGGGTCACAGTATCTTTGGGTAAAGACGCCTGGAGGTCAAGGATCAGGCTTCCCTTTCCGTCTCATGCGATCCGGATGGGGGCCCGACCACACCATTGAAGGTTGTGTAATTGTGCCCCTGAATGACGCCACTTCCGCCGGAGAAGACACACTGATCCAGCTCCTGACACCCTCGGGTGTTCGGCGAACGAGCGGACACTACGACCGGTGGGTCGCCGACGTCGACGGCCCGGCGCTGCAGGCGCTCTACGAGGACATGGTGGTGGTGCGCCGGATCGACGCCGAGGCAACCGCGTTGCAGCGGCAGGGAGAGCTGGCACTGTGGCCGCCCCTGTTGGGGCAGGAGGCAGCGCAGATCGGTTCGGGGCGCGCGTTGCGTGAGGATGACTTTGTTTTCTCCAGCTACCGCGAGAACGCGGTGGCGTACTGCCGGGGGGTTGACTTCACCGACATCCTGCGGGTCTGGCGGGGCAACGCGTCGGCGGGTTGGGACCCCTTCTCGATCAACATGGCCACCCCGCAGGTGATCATCGGTGCGCAGACCTTGCATGCCACCGGATATGCGATGGGGATCCAACAGGATGGTGCGAACTCGGTAGCTGTCACCTACTTCGGCGATGGCGCCACCAGCCAGGGGGACGTTAACGAGGCGATGGTCTTCGCCGCGAGCTACCAGGCGCCGGTCATCTTCTTCTGCCAGAACAACCACTGGGCCATCTCGGAACCCGTGGGCCTGCAGGCACACGTTCCCATTGCCAACCGGGCGCCCGGCTTCGGGATCCCTTCGGTACGCGTTGACGGCAACGACGTGCTTGCCTGCCTGGCGGTCACTCGCGAAGCGCTTGACCGGGCACGGACCGGCGGCGGGCCGAGCTTCATTGAGGCCGTCACCTACCGGATGGGTCCCCACACCACAGCCGACGACCCCACCAAATATCGTGACGCGAACGAACTTGAGGACTGGGCGGCAAAGGACCCCATTTCCCGGCTGTCGGCGCTGCTTGACTCACTGGGTCTGCTCACCGCCGACTTCATTTCCACGGTCGGTGCCAAGGCCGACGACGTCGCCGCGAAACTCCGCGCCGGCTGCATTGAGATGCCCGAGCCCGAACCGATGGACGTCTTCAAGCACGTCTACAGCACCCCCAATTCCTGGCTGGACCGTCAGCAGGACAACTACGGACGCTACCTGGCGTCGTTCGACTCGGCGCCTGTTGACTTGGCGTCTGACGATTCAGCGCCTTTTGATTCAGCGTCACAGGATGCCAGCGGGTCAGCCACGGAAGGAAGCCACTAATGTCCACGATGACCTTTGGCCGGGCCATCAACGCCGGTATGCGCAGGGCCATGGAGAACGATCCGAAGGTGATCCTCATGGGTGAGGACATCGGGAAGCTCGGCGGTGTCTTCCGCATCACTGAGGGGCTGCAGAAAGACTTCGGCGAGCACCGTGTCCTTGACACCCCGTTGGCCGAGTCGGCCATCATGGGCACCGCCGTCGGGATGGCGTACCGCGGGTACCGACCGGTGGTGGAAATCCAGTTCGACGGGTTTATCTATCCGGCGTTTGACCAGATCGTCTGCCAGGTGGCGAAGCTGCATTACCGGACCCAGGGCGCCGTGAAGATGCCCATCACCATCAGGGTGCCGTTTGGTGGGGGCATCGGGTCACCCGAGCATCACTCCGAGTCGCCGGAAGCCTACTTCACCCACACCTCCGGGTTGAGGGTGGTGAGCGTTTCCAACCCGCAGGACGCGTACACGATGATCCAGCAGGCGATCGCCAGCGACGACCCGGTGCTGTACTTCGAGCCGAAGCGCCGTTACCACGTCAAGGGCGAGGTGGATGAGTCGATCGACCTGTCAGCAACATCGATGGAAGACGCTCACGTGGTCACCCAGGGCAGCGACGTCACCCTGGTCACGTACGGTCCGCTGGTTCCCACCGCGCGGGACGCGGCAATCGCGGCGTCCGACGACGGTGTCTCCGTCGAGGTGATTGACCTGCGGTCGCTCGCCCCCATCGACTTCGCCACCATTGAGGCTTCGGTGCGTAAGACCGGCCGGCTGGTGATCACTCACGAGGCGGCACAGTCGGGCGGATTGGGCGCTGAGATTGCTGCCAGCATCACCGAACGCTGCTTCGACTATCTGGAGCACGCACCGGTTCGGGTGACCGGCTTCGACATCCCGTACCCGTACTCCAAACTCGAATTTCATCACCTGCCCGATCTGGATCGTATTCTCGACGGCGTTGACCGCGTCCTGGGACGGACCAATTCGCTGAGCGGGCTCGAAAGGTAGTGGCAACTGTGATCAAGGAATTCAGGCTCCCGGATCTTGGCGAAGGTCTGACCGAATCGGAGATTGTCAGCTGGCATGTCGCCGAGGGCGACGTCGTCGAACTTAACCAGATCATTGCCGACGTCGAGACCGCCAAAGCGGTGGTCGAGTTGCCGTCGCCCTATGCCGGGGTGGTCGCCAGGCTGCACGAGCAGCCGGGCACGGTGGTCGAGGTAGGGGCACCGATCATTTCGTTTGATGTTCCAGCTGTCGAAGGAGCGAAGGGAGGGATCCCCGGGGTCGGGGGGCCGGCGGCCGCGGGTTCTGACCGCGCGGAGGCTGTTGCGGGAACGACCGACGGGGATGTCCCCGCCAAACGCGAACCCAACCTGGTGGGGTATGGCGCAGCAGTCGAGAAGGGTGGCCGTCCGGCCCGGCGTGCGCGAGGCGGAGCGGCTGTAGGTGGATCGGCTGTAGCGAGCCTGCTGCCAGTATCGGTACCAGCGGCACTAGCGGTACCAGCGGTACCAGCGGCACTAGCGCCGGCACCCGCTGTGCTGCCGCGCGCTGTGCCGGCGCCTGAACCAACGGCTAGCCCGCTGGCCACCTCTCCGTCGGGACGTCCCCGATCCACTCCACCCGTGCGGAAGCTTGCCCGCGACCTTGGGATCGAGCTCGCATCGGTGACCGGATCCGGTCCCGCCGGGCTGATTACCCGTGACGATGTGGTGGGCGCGGTCAGCCACCGCGAGCAACCGGTAGTTGAGCCGGAGACGGCCGCCATGCCGCAGCGGTCAACCCAGCGGGAAACCAGGACACCGATTAAGGGAGTCCGCAAGCACACCGCTGCGGCGATGGTCGCGAGCGCGTTTACCGCGCCGCACGTGACCGAGTTCCTCACGATCGATGTCACGCCCACCATGGACCTCATCGCACGGCTGAAAGCCAGCCGGGCGTTTGCCGGTGTGAAGATCACCCCGCTCACAGTGGTCGCCAAGGCGCTCTGTATTGCGGCGGACCGCAACCCGACGGTCAATACCCGCTGGGACGCTGCCAGTTCCGAGATCGTGCAGCACCACTACGTGAACCTCGGCATTGCTGCCGCGACGCCGCGGGGACTGATGGTGCCGAACATCAAGGATGCCGATCAGCTGACGCTCAAGGAGATCGCTCAGGCATTGACCGGACTCACCGAGACTGCACGCGCTGGGAAGACCAGCCCGGCCGACCTCTCCGATGGGACCATCTCCATCACCAATGTTGGGGTGTTCGGGATCGATGCCGGCACGCCGATCCTCAATCCGGGGGAGGCAGCCATCCTGGCGATGGGAGCCGTCCGTCGGACCCCGTGGGAGTACCAGGGCGAGATCGCGTTGCGCTCGGTGATGACGTTGAGCCTGTCCTTCGACCACAGGCTGGTCGACGGAGAGCAGGGATCACGGTTCCTTGCCGATATCGGAACCATCCTGTCCGATCCCGGCATGGTCCTGACCATGATCTAGCAGAGGCGACGCGCGGGCAGCAGACTCACTTTCGAATGGGTGGCTGCAGGCCGGCTTCACCCTCGATGACGGTGAGCAAAGTGGACCGGAGGGGTCAAATCGGGCCTCGGTGCCCAACCTGTCCCTCCCTCAGGTCTACCTTGCTCACCGGAGCAGAACGGGCCGGAGCGGAACGGATCGGGTCAGATGGTGTCCTGAGCCGGCTCGGTGTCCTGATTCGGCTCGGCCTCCGCCAGGACCCCGGCCGGGAGGACCCGCCCGGCGCCAAGAACCTCTACGCCGAGCAAGCGTCCCTGGCTGTCGAAATCCAGCGCAATCTCGCCGTGTCCGCCGGGCGTCGCTATCTCATGCACCTGCGTGCCCGACTCCCAATCCCTGATCTGATGGGCAATCATGACATACGCGGCGTCAGCCTGCTTGTCGTAGGTAATCTTCATGGTCGACCTTTGATCCTGCGGGTCTAGCGGAGTTCCAGCACCAGTTCCTTGACGACGGCGCTACACGGCTTTCGTCATCGGTTCCGGTGAGTTTCGTACCCGATTCTGGTGAGCGAAGTGGACCAGGCGGGTCAATCCGGGCATCAGTGTCCGATATGTCCCTCCCTCTGGTCCACATTCCCCACCTGAGTGGAGCGGGGTTCACCGGACCGGGGCGGTACCCACCGGTACCCGGCGGTACCCACCGGTACCCGGCGGTACCCTCCGGTACCCACCGGAACGCGACAGTAAAGAAGCGTCGCGGAGCCTGGAGGGTTTAGCGGAGTTCCAGCACCAGTTCCTTGACGACGGCGCCGCGGGCGTTGGCGAATCCCTGGACCTCGCCAATGTGCTCGAAGCCGTAGCGTTCGAGGATCTTGATGGAATTGACGTTGTCCACCACGGCGCGGGCACGGATGGGTCGGTCGGTGAACTCTTCGAGGAACAGCCCCACGGCCGCCGTCGTAATGCCCTGACCCCACTGGGCCTTATCGATCCAGTAGCTGATCTCGGGGGTTTCGTCGTTACGGTAGGCGAGGATACTGCCGACCACTGCGCCGTCGTTGAGAATGGTGCGCACGGTGATCTGGGGATCGTTGAGGATGTTCTGCCAGTGATGGTTGAACACCCCACGGTCCGCTGGGTTCTTGGCCGTGAAGGCAGCCATGTGGTTGGCGCTGGGATCGAGTTGATGGGTGAAAAACTCGTCCAGGTCGGAGGGTTCAACGGCGCGTAGTGAAGTCACATCGAACTTTCGGTTAGGTGGCGGGTAGAAACAGGGTACTAGGCAATGGACTACGCATTAAGCGCCGACCATGCCATTTTCTCCAGCAGGAGTCGCAGGTCGGAAATGTCGCTACTGCTTTTCCGGCGGGGAGTCGTGTGCGGAGTCGAGTTGATCAGTCCGAAGGCCGCGTGGGCCTTGCGGCGAAGCTGGGCGGGGTCGTCGTCGGGCAGGAGTTTGGCCATGATATCCACCCACACTTCCACATATTGGCGCTGCAGGAACCGCACAGTGTGCTCATCCTCGGGGGTCAGGCTGTTGAGGTCCCGATCCTGCACCCTGATCACATTGGCATTGCGCAATGCGAAATCCACCTGGAACTCGATCAGTCCCCGGAGCGCCGACGCCGGATCAGGGGCGTTCGCTACCACGGCGTTACTGCCACGGAGCAAATCCTCGCTGACCCCGGCCAGGAGCGCCGCGAGGACCGCTGGCTTGTTGCTGAAGTGACGGTACACGGCCGGACCGCTGACGCCGGCGGCGGCGCCGAGGTCCTCGATGGAGACACCGTTGTAGCCTCGATCGGCAAACAGCTGGGCCGCAGCATCCAGGAGCGCAGCGCGCCGGGAGGCCTTCGCCATGCTGCGGCCGGTCATCCGACTCGGAGCAGAAGCTTCCATTGTCGCCCCCATCTCGTGCGGTCTCATGGACCGGTCACCCCATTTTGGTGGACAAGTCGGTTATTAGCTACTAACCTAAACTCAGTTAGTACATACTAACTGAAAGTGCTTCCAAACAGACGGTCCGCTCGTCGACGAGCGACCAGTCAGGGAAAGACCCCTATGCAGACGCTGACATCCCAGGTGGATCCCACCAGCCCCGGCTTCCTCGCGAACGACACTGCGCAGCGGCAACTGGTCACCGAACTGCGTGAGAGGCTCGCTGCGGCTTCTCTCGGGGGCCCGCCGCGGTCGCGTGAGCGGCATGTCGCCCGCGGCAAGCTCCTCCCGCGCGAGCGCATCGATCAACTGCTCGACGACGGTAGCCCTTTCCTGGAAATCGCACCGCTGGCTGCCAACGGCCTGTACGACGACGAATGCCCCGGCGCGGGCGTGATCGCCGGTGTCGGACTGGTTCACGGACGCCAGGTGCTGGTGATTTCCAACGACGCAACCGTGAAGGGCGGCACCTACTACCCCCTCACGGTGAAGAAGCATTTGCGCGCCCAGGAGATTGCGCTGGAAAACAACCTGCCGTGTGTCTACCTGGTGGACTCCGGTGGGGCGTTCCTGCCCAGGCAGGACGAGGTGTTTCCCGATAAGGAGCACTTCGGCCGGATCTTCTTCAACCAGGCCACCATGTCCTCCCGGAAAATCCCCCAGATTGCAGCGGTCATGGGGTCCTGCACCGCAGGCGGAGCCTACGTTCCGGCGATGAGCGACGAGACGGTCATCGTCCGCAATCAGGGCACCATCTTCCTCGGTGGGCCGCCCCTGGTGAAAGCGGCGATCGGCGAGATCGTCACCGCCGAGGAACTGGGCGGGGGAGACGTCCACTCGAAAATTTCGGGGGTCACCGATCACCTGGCGGAGCATGATACCCATGCGCTGGAGATCGTGCGTGACATCATCTCCACCCTGCCCCGGAACTCGCCGGCCTGGGAGATCACGGAGTCCGCCGAACCAACAGTCGACCCTGACGAGGTGTACGGGGCCGTCCCTACCGACGTCAACGCTTCCTACGACGCCCGCGAAGTCGTCGCCCGGCTCGTCGATGGCAGCCTGTTCCACGAATTCAAAAAGGAGTACGGCACGACCTTGGTCACCGGCTTCGCCACCCTGCACGGCCACCAGGTGGGCATCGTCGCCAACAATGGTGTGCTGTTCAGCGAGTCGGCCCTCAAGGGAGCCCACTTCATCGAACTCTGCGACCAGCGCGGGATTCCGCTGATCTTCCTGCAAAACCTGTCGGGCTTCATGGTCGGCCGCGACTACGAGGCGGGTGGAATCGCCAAGAACGGCGCCAAAATGGTCACCGCCGTCGCCACCTGCCGGGTCCCCAAACTGACCGTCGTCGTCGGCGGCTCCTTCGGGGCCGGTAACTACTCGATGTGCGGGCGGGCCTATTCGCCGCGGTTCCTGTGGATGTGGCCGTCCAGCCGGATTTCGGTGATGGGCGGCAATCAGGCCTCATCGGTGTTGGGTACCGTCAAGCGGGACCAGCTTGAGGGACGCGGCGAGCAGTGGAGCGCTCAGGACGAAGAGGCGTTCAAGGCCCCGATCCGTGACCAGTACGAGGCGCAGGGCAGCCCCTACTATTCGACGGCCCGCCTCTGGGATGACGGCATTATTGACCCCGCGGATACCCGCACGGTGCTCGGCCTCGCATTGGACATCTGTGCCAACGCGCCGGTCCGGGACACCTCCTTCGGCCTTTTCCGGATGTGAGCGAGATGTTACCTATCGAACCTGATACCGATTGCGCCCTGTTCGACACCGTCCTCGTGGCCAACCGCGGCGAAATCGCGTGCCGGGTGATCCGTTCCCTCCGTACGCTGGGCATCCGGTCGGTCGCCGTCTACAGCGACGCCGACGCCGGTGCCCTCCATGTGCGGGAAGCCGACGTAGCGGTGCGGATCGGGCCAGCGTCACCAGCGCTCAGCTACCTGTCCATCGACGCCATCCTCGACGCCTGCCGGCGCACCGGCGCCCAGGCGGTCCATCCCGGATACGGATTCCTCAGTGAGAATCAGGCCTTCGCGCAGGCGCTGAGCGACGCCGGAATAGCCTTCATCGGTCCCTCGGTGCACGCCCTGAACGTCATGGGCGACAAGATCCGGTCCAAGAACCATGTGATGGACTACGGGGTGCCGGTGGTGCCTGGTATTGCCCAGCCGGGGCTGACCGATCAGCAGCTACTGGAGGCTGCGGCCGACGTCGGGTTCCCCCTGCTGATCAAGCCCTCGGCCGGCGGTGGCGGCAAGGGGATGCACGTGGTCGAACGCCCGGAGGACCTCGCCGGGACCCTGCCGACCGCGCGCCGGGTCGCCGCGTCGGCGTTTGGGGACGACACCTTGTTCCTGGAACGCCTGATCCTCACGCCGCGACATATCGAAGTCCAGGTCCTGGCCGACAACCACGGCAACGTCATTCACCTGGGGGAGCGGGAGTGCTCGCTGCAGCGCCGGCACCAGAAGGTCATTGAGGAGGCCCCTTCGCCCCTGTTGGATGAGGCAACCCGGGCCCGCATCGGCGAAGCCGCCTGCAACGCTGCCCGCAGCGTCGACTACAGCGGAGCGGGAACCGTCGAGTTCCTCGTGTCAGCCGACGCGCCCGATGAGTTCTTCTTCATGGAGATGAACACCCGGCTCCAGGTGGAGCACCCTGTCACCGAGCTGGTCACCGGCATCGACCTGGTGCAGTGGCAGGTGCGTATCACGGCAGGCGAGAAGCTCACCGTGTCCCAGGACGACGTCGTGCTCACCGGCCACGCGGTTGAGGCGCGCGTTTACGCCGAGGATCCGGAGGCGGGGTTCCTGCCCTCCACCGGTACAGTAGTCCACCTCGTGGAACCAGTCGGCGAGGGAATCCGGGTAGACAGCTCCCTGCTCGGCGGACTCGACATCTCGGCCAGCTACGATCCGATGCTCGCCAAGGTGGTCGCGTGGGGTCGGCACCGCACCGAGGCCCTCGACCGGTTGGACCAGGCGCTCGCCGACACCGTCGTGTTGGGCATCAGCACCAACATCGAGTACCTCAAGCTGCTGATCAACGACGACGACGTCCGCGCCGGCCGTCTCGACACCACCATGATCGAACGCAAGTTGCCGGGATTGGCGTTCCGCCGTATTTCCGACGAGGAAGTGTCGATCCTTGCAGCCGTCGGGGCGGGGACACCGGACGCCACCACCGCCGGCTCGCCCTGGGCGCGTCGGGACGGGTGGCGGATTGGCGCGCACCGACCCCGCACGCTGCATCTCGCCGTCACACCGGACGATGTGCGGGAGGTGCTGGTGCAGCCGACAGCGACAGGGTACGGCGTTCGGATCGGCGACGGGTTGTCCCGGTCGGTGACCCATGATCGGGCACAGGGCATCGTCACGGTGGATGGCATCCGCCGTCGGGCTGCCGTCGAACAGGACGGGGCTACCCTCTGGTATTCCGACGCCGGGTGGTCGACGTCGGTCCGGATTCTTGAACGTGCCGAGCGCCTCGAAACCCAGCTGTCGCAGATCGCCTGGGCCGACGGGACCGCCGACCCCGAGGTGCGCTCCACAATGCCAGGAACCGTCACCTCGGTGTCAGTGGCCGACGGCGACACGGTCGTCGCGGGACAGCCGATCCTCAGCGTCGAGGCCATGAAGATGGAACACCAGTTGACGGCCTCCGTCGCCGGCACGGTGGCCATCCACCTCAAAGCCGGTGATCTGGTCAAAGCCAACCAGGTCGTCGCACGAATTCACGCCACAGAAACCCTGCCCGCCGCCGCAGGACACACCCCAAGGAAAGAAGAAGCGTAAGTCATGAACTTTGAACTCAGCGAGGAATACCAGGACCTGGTAGCCACCGTCCGCGATTTCGCCGACGAGGTTGTTGCGCCAGTATCAGCCAAGCATGACGAGGAGCACAGCTTCCCGTACGCCGTCGTGGACCAGATGGCCGACATGGGCCTGTTCGGGCTGCCCTTCCCCGAGGAATACGGCGGCATGGGTGGCGACTACTTCGCCCTCTGCCTCGCCCTGGAACAGTTGGCCAGGGTCGACCAGTCGGTGGCTATTACCCTCGAGGCCGGCGTGTCACTCGGCGCGATGCCGGTCTACCGGTTCGGTACCGAGGAGCAGAAGCAAGAATGGCTTCCGATGCTGGCCAGCGGCAAGGCACTCGGCGGCTTTGGTCTGACCGAGTCGGAGGCCGGTTCGGATGCGTCGGGCACCAAGACGACGGCGAAACTCGTTGACGGTGAATGGGTCATCAACGGCACCAAGGAGTTCATCACCAACTCCGGCACCGACATCACCCGTCTGGTCACCGTCACCGCGGTCACCGACACCATCACACGTGACGACGGGTCGGTGAAAAAGGAAATTTCAACAATCCTGGTGCCGTCCAACACGTCGGGCTTCACAGCCGAGAAGGCCTACAACAAGGTGGGGTGGAACGCCTCGGACACCCACCCGCTCACGCTCACCGATGTCCGCGTTCCCGAAGCCAATCTGTTGGGTACCCGCGGCCGCGGCTACGCCAACTTCCTGCAGATCCTCGACGAAGGCCGCATCGCCATCGCCGCGCTGGCCACCGGTGCCGCCCAGGGCTGTGTCGAAGAGTCGATCAAGTACGCCAAGGAACGGCAGGCGTTCGGCACCAACATCGGGTCGTTCCAGTCGATCCAGTTCAAGATCGCGCGGATGGAGGCTCGGGCGCACACCGCGCGGCTGGCGTACTACGACGCCGCATCCCGCATGCTCGCTGGTAAGCCGTTCAAGACGCAGGCTTCCATCGCTAAGCTGGTGGCGGGCGAAGCTGCAATGGATAACGCCCGTGACGCCACCCAGATCTTCGGCGGCTACGGCTTCATCAACGAGTTCACCGTCTCACGTCACTACCGCGACTCGAAGATTCTCGAAGTGGGCGAGGGAACCACCGAGGTTCAGCTGATGCTGATCGCCCGGGAACTCGGGCTGTAGCAGCCCGTCAAACGCCAGTAGTGAAGGAGTTACAGTGATCGACAAAGTTGTTGCGACGGCCGCCGAGGCAGTGTCCGATATCCCCGATGGTGCGTCCCTGGCCGTCGGCGGGTTTGGGCTGTGCGGAATCCCGGTGGCCCTGATCGACGCGCTGCACCAGCAGGGCACCACCGACCTCGAAACCATCAGCAACAACTGCGGTGTCGACGACTGGGGACTGGGTGTCCTGCTGTTCGACGGCCGCATCCGCCGCACCATCAGCTCTTATGTGGGTGAGAACAAGGAATTCGCGCGTCAATATTTGTCGGGCGAACTCGAGGTGGAGTTGACGCCGCAGGGCACCCTCGCCGAACGGCTGCGCGCCGGTGGAGCCGGTATCCCCGCGTTCTACACGCCGGCCGGGGTCGGCACCCAGGTGAGCGAGGGTGGTTTGCCGCAGAAGTACGATGACGCCGGCAACGTGACCGTCGCATCGGCACCGAAAGAGGTACGCAGCTTCGGCGGGCAGGACTATGTGCTGGAAGAGTCCGTCAACCCCGACTTCGCGTTGGTTCATGCCTGGAAGGGCGACCGGCACGGCAACCTCGTCTTCCATGCCACCGCTATGAACTTCAACCCGCTCTGCGCGCAGGCGGGAAAGATCACTATCGCTGAGGTTGAAGAGCTGGTCGAGCCGGGGGAGCTCGATCCCGAGCACGTCCACATTCCGGGGATCTTCGTTCAGCGCGTGGTTCTCACGCCGGATCCGGAGAAACGGATCGAGAAGCGGACCGTGGCGCTCGCCGCCGATCGGGCGCAGCCGTCCGGGCTGACGCCGGCCACCGAGCAGCCGTTGTTCTCCGAAGCATCTGATATCTCCAACCCGGCGAAGGCGGTCTGACCATGGCACTGACACGTAACGAGCTCGCAGCCCGGGTCGCCCAGGAACTGGACAACGGACAGTACGTCAATTTGGGTATCGGCATGCCAACGCTGATTCCCAACTACATCCCCGAGGGTGTCGAGGTGGTACTGCATTCGGAGAACGGGATTCTCGGCGTCGGACCCTATCCCACCGAGGATCAGCTGGATCCGGACCTGATCAATGCAGGAAAGGAGACGGTGACTGTCAATCCCGGGGCGGCGTTCTTCGACTCGGCGGCCTCCTTCGGCATGATCCGCGGTGGCCACGTCGATGTGGCGGTTCTGGGCGCAATGGAAGTTGCCGAGAATGGCGATCTCGCCAACTGGATGATTCCCGGCAAGATGGTCAAGGGTATGGGCGGTGCCATGGACCTGGTGTTTGGCGCCAAGCGGGTCATCGTGATGATGGAGCATGTTGATCGCAGCGGCAAGCCGAAGATCGTTGGATCCTGCTCGCTGCCACTGACGGGCAAGGGGTGCGTCAACCGGATCATCACCGATCTCGCGGTGATCGACGTCGACCCCCATCGCGACGGCGGCACTCTGGTGTTGCGCGAAACGGCGCCCGGCGTGAGCGTCGACGAGGTTATTGCCGCCACCGGCGCCCACCTGGAGGTTGACGTCCATGCCTGAGCCGTCGTCGTCGGGATCGACGTCAGCATCGTCGTCGGGATCGGATTGGACCGTCGTCGAGCAACGGGGGCTGTACTTCGATGAGCTCGATACCGGGGTGATCTATTCGCACAAGCCAGGGCGCACCCTGACCGAGGCGGACAACGTCCTGTTCACCACCATGACCATGAACACCCAGGCGCTGCACCTCGATGCGGCGTGGAGCGAATCACAGCCGTTCGGGCAGCGGCTGATGAACTCGATGCTGACGTTGGCGACCGTCGTCGGGCAGTCAGTCCCGCAGCTCACGCAGGGGACCATCGTGGCGCAGTTGGGCATGACCAACGTGCGATTTCCGCACCCGTTGTTCAATGGCGACACCCTGTACACGGAGACCGTGGTGACTGAGAAGCGGCTGTCGGCGTCGCGTCCCGGCCAGGGAATCGTCACGATGGATCACACCGGCCGCAATCAGGACGGGACGGTTGTCGCCACGCTGACCCGGAGCGTGTTGATGTGGACCAAGGAAGGGCACCAAAATTCATGAGTACTTTCACCATGGGCCCGGCGGTGTTGTTTTGCCCGGCAGATCGGCCTGAGCGGTTCGGTAAGGCGGCCGAACGTGCGGATGCGGTCATTCTCGATCTTGAGGATGCTGTTGCGCCAGCGGCCAAGATGGCGGCCCGTGACGCTGTTGCTGTCAGCCGACTCGACCCGTCGCGAACCATCGTGAGAATCAACCCTGCGTCGACGGCCGACTTCGCGCTCGACGTCGAGATGCTCAAGCACTCGGCGTACCGCACGGTGATGCTGGCGAAGACCGAATCAGCGGCCGACCTATGGGGGTTGAACCGGTTCGCGGTCGTTGCGCTGTGTGAGACTGCGAGAGGAATTCTCAACGCGCCGGCGATCGCCGCTGAACCCAACGTCGTGGCTTTGATGTGGGGTGCGGAGGACCTGGTGGCTTCGTTGGGCGGATCCTCGAGCCGTACCGACGACGGGTCGTACCGCCAGGTGGCATCGCACGCACGATCGCAGGTGTTGCTGTCGGCGGCGGCCGCTGGCAAGGCGGCGATGGATTCGGTGTATATCAATATCGCTGATCTTGACGGGTTGGCTGCTGAATCGCGAGACGCTGTGGCGTCCGGCTTCGGCTCGAAGGCGTGTATCCATCCGAGCCAGGCGACGGTGATCCGGGCGGCGTATCGACCAACTGCGGAGGAGGTCGACTACGCTCGAGCGATTCTGGCTGAGGCTGCCCGAAGTGGTGGCGTGTTCCAGTTACGGGGGCGGATGATCGACGGCCCGATTCTCCGTCACGCAGAGCAGACCCTGGCGAGGGCCGACGAAGGCTAGGAAGTAGCCGGCGGAAGCCGGAAAGCGTCGCATCGCTTTCGCGCCCGGTGCTTCGCCGTCCAGCCACTGCGGCATCCGCAGACCTAGAACGGCGGTGGGTCGTCTCGGGGTAGTTGTTTCGGTGACTGTTCCGCAGTCTGTTTGTGACTCGATCGTGGTGGGGCCAGGTCGACGGCCGGTCTGGTGGTGTATTTTCCACCGGACGGTGAGGTCCAGTCGAGCCAGCCGGTACGGTCTTGAACCACGTTCCATCGGGTGAGGGTTTTGAACCGGTGATGCTTTCGACAGAGGTGTGCAAGGTTGGCGTGGTGAGTGTCGTGTACCTTCGCCCAGGGGATGAGATGGTCGATCTCAGAATTTGCCGCCGACCGTCGACAACCGGGAAACCGGCAGGTCTCGTCACGGACCCGGAGCCATCGGCGGACCATCGGTGAAGATAATCGTCGTTTACGGCCGATAGCCAGCAGGTTGCCGTGGTCGTCGGTGAGTAGTGGGGTGAAAGTCCCGGCCACGGCCGCGATGCCGCGAGCCACGTCGGGGCTGAGCGGTCCGTACCCTTCGAGGGTGCCGTTATGGTCGGTGAGCCCGGCGAGGGTGGCCGCGTCAATGGTGACCAGAACCTCCGGGCCGGTGAACCGTTGCCGGGACGGTTGGGGTGGGCTACCGGTTTCACCTGTCGGTTCGCCAGCAGACCTAGCGCCAGACTCTTCACCCGGTTCGACCGCAGACTCTTCGCCGGGCTCGACCGATGACTCAGCGCCGGATCCGCCTGCAGACTTGGCACCGGACTCACCAATAGATTCCCCGGCTTCTACGGCTGATCCTTCTACACTGGGTCGAGCCGTGGGGGCTCCTTCTGCTGGGTGAGCCAGGCTGCCGGGCAGCGCGGAGCGGCCCGTGAGGAGATCGCTGAAGATATCTGCGCGGAGTTGGGTGAGGGTGCGCGGTTCGTCGGGTCCCTGGCATTGTTGGGCAAGGGCGGTCAACATGTTGTGGATTCCGATTCCAATTTCTGCGGCCAGATGTGCGGAGATCCAGCACATGCCGTCCTGATCAGGCTGAACGTTGACCGAGCGGCCCTCCACTACTTTGGCCCGGCGGGCCTGGATGGTTTCCGGGTGACACTTTTCCCTTTCGCATCGGGCGACCCAGCTGAGCTGCGCTCGGTCATTTCCGGGGCTCTTTCCAGCAGTGCTGCCTCAAACGACACGCGGGCGGTTGAGGGGAGGAGCGTTGCTTCCTCAACGATGGTCAGCGCCTGCGGGTAATTGATCTTCCCCCAGGTCAGGGCTTCGGGGGTGGCCGGGAAGTCCCTGCATAAGATAATGCTGTCCTGAAGGAGGCCTAGCGCCGTGCGATCCGGTAACCTCAGAGCGCACGCTATCTCGGCGGCGGCCAGACTCTCGGTCATCGACTCGGCTAGTTTGGCCGCCGCCGCCGGGTCAACCCAACCATCGAGACCTTGAGTGTTCCGAGCTTCATCACGTACCTGCGCTTCGACCACCGTAATGACCTTCGCCTTCATCGCCTGGGCCCACCCGATGAGTGATTCCAGAACTGTCAGCGTCTCAATGGCCCGTTCCGGTGTCAGCTCATCCTCCCGGAACAGGCAAATACTGCCGCTTACCCCCGGCCGGACGTCACTTATTGTGCGCTCTCCGCTACTGCTGGGCGGGGTGGTGTCCTGTCCGAGCTTCGTCTGGTCAGCGGTCTCAACGGCCATAACTAATTATATTCGAATATGTGTACTAAAACCAGTACTCCTAAAAATTGCCCGAGGGAATTTGATGGACCCCTTCAGCCGTTACCCCTTTATGAGAACAGTAATAGCAGGAGCCCACGGAAAAATTGCCCGCGAACTCACCCGCCAGCTTGTTCACCAGGGTCACGAGGTTGTCGGTCTTATTCGCAACCCTGAGCACAACAAAGACATCGAGAACGACGGCGGCACCCCAGCGGTCGTTGACCTTGAATCAAGTTCGGCCGACGATCTTGCCACGGTGCTGGCCGGAGCCGACGCCGTCGTCTTCGCAGCAGGTGCCGGGGCAGGGAGCAGCGCAGAGCGCAAAGACACGGTCGACCGCGGTGCGTCGGTGCTGCTGGCGGACGCGGCCGAAATAGCTGGCGTGAAACGGTTTGTGCAGATCTCGTCAATGGGAGCCGACACGGTCCGCAACGGCCAGCGTCCCGACGACCTCGACGACACCTTCTACGCCTACCTCCAGGCGAAGCTCGCCGCCGAAGAAGACCTGGCAGCGCGGTCCTCCTTTAGCTGGACCATCGTTCGACCGGGTGGATTGACCGACGACCCCGCCACCGGACGGGTGCGCCTCACCTCGAAGACCGGCCAGGGGTCGGTGCCTCGGAAGGACGTGGCAGCAGTGATCGCCGCACTGCTCGAAACAAAGCTGGGGGACCGGCAGATCCTCGAGTTGATTTCGGGCGAGGAAGCCATCCCCGACGCACTTGCCTCGATCAGCCGCTAAGCGGTCTACCCCGCAAGATCCGCGAGATCACAGAAACGGCCCTTGGGCTCCGATGCTGCCAATCCAACCGGCGGACGTGGGCCTGGGGGCCGTTTTTTTGCGTAGACGAACCTGCCGGTGCGCGATACTTGAACCATGATATTCACCGCGCCTGACACAGGACGCCGCCGGGTCGTCATCCTCGGATCGACCGGCTCGATCGGCACCCAGGCCATCGACGTCATCCGCCAGGCGCCGGACCGGTTTGCCGTCGCGGCCGTCGCGGCCGGCGGTGGAAACCTCGCGTTGCTGGCGGAACAGGCCGTCGCGACCAACGCCCAGGCAGTCGCCTCAGCAACCGGCACCGAAGCAGAACTCAGCGCCGCCATCCGCGCGGCAGCCGCCGGGACAGCGTCAGGCAAGAACTATTCGCCGACACTGTTTACCGGTCCGGACGCCTCGGCCCACCTCGCCGCCTGGCCTGACGCCGACGTCGTTCTCAATGCCATCACGGGATCGATCGGACTCGCCCCGACCCTTGCGGCGCTCAAAGCCGGACATATGCTCGCCCTTGCGAACAAGGAATCCCTCATTGTGGGTGGCCAGCTGGTTCAGGACGAAGCAGCCGAGGGCCAGATTGTCCCAGTGGATTCCGAACACTCAGCGATCGCCCAGTGCCTCCGCTCCGGCGCCGCGGGCGAGGTGGACCGGCTGATCCTCACCGCATCGGGCGGCCCCTTCCGCGGCAAAGCGAAGAAAGACCTCGAAGACGTCACCCCGCAGCAGGCCCTGGCACACCCCACCTGGGACATGGGCAAAATGGTTACCACCAATTCCGCGACCATGGTCAATAAGGCGCTCGAGGTCATCGAGGCGCACCTGCTCTTCGGCATCCCACTGGAGCGGATCGACGTCGTCGTCCACCCCCAGTCGATCATCCACTCGATGGTGCAGTTCACCGACGGGTCCACCATCGCCCAGGCGTCGCCACCCGACATGCGCCTGCCCATCGCCCTCGGCATCGGGTGGCCGCACCGCGTTCCTGGAGCGGCGACCCCCTGCGACTGGACGACGGCGGCCACCTGGACGTTCGAGCCCCTCGACGAGGAGGCGTTCCCCGCCGTCCGGCTCGCCAAAGCGGCAGCGGCCCGCGGCGGAACGGCGATGGCCGTTTACAACGCCGCCAACGAAGAAGCGGTTGAAGCTTTTCACGGCGGAGCGATAGGTTTCACTGACATTGTGGATACGGTAGAGGCCGTCACCGCTGAGCACGACAGCAGCGGGCCGCTCACTGTCAGCACGGTGCTCGACGCCGAGAAACGGGCACGCACACTGGCCCGGATTCGTTGTGGTGTGCAGGATCAGTTCAGCTAAGCCAAAGGAAACGCGTTGTCCATTCTGCTCTTCGTTCTGGGAGTGCTCTTCGTTGCAATAGGTATTGCCGCGTCCATCGCTCTCCACGAAGTGGGGCACCTTGTCCCCGCCAAGCTCTTCAAGGTCCGCGTGACCCAGTACATGATTGGGTTTGGGCCCACCCTCTTCTCGCGCCGCCGCGGCGACACCGAATACGGATTCAAGGCCATTCCCCTCGGCGGCTACGTCTCCATGGTCGGAATGTTCCCGCCAGCGAAGGACAACGACGGCGACAGCACCGGGACAGCAGTCCGCCCCTCCAGCACCGGGATGTTCCAGCAACTGACCACCGACGCGCGACAGGCCGCCGCCGAGCAGCTCCGCCCAGGCGACGAAAACCGGGTCTTCTACAAGCTGCCCATCTGGAAGCGCATCGTCATCATGCTCGGCGGGCCGGTGATGAACCTGCTCATCGGCGTCATCATGTTCGCCATCCTGATCATGGGTTTCGGCTCGCCGCAGGCGACCACCACGGTTTCCGAGGTCTACGAATGTGTGGTGCCAGCCAGCCAGCAGGCATCGACGGGGCAGACTGCCTGCTCCGACGAGGATCCCCCCGCCCCAGCCTTCGACGCCGGACTGCAGCCAGGCGACCAGGTGGTGAGCTACGACGGTCAGGAAGTCACCGACTGGACCCAGCTGTCCGCCTGGATCAGGGACACGGCAGGCGAAGAAACCGACATTAGTTACGTGCGCGACGGCGACACCGTCAACGCCACCATTACGCCGCTGCTGACGGAACGCCCCGTTCCCGACATTGACGGGCGGCCCAAGCTTGACGACGACGGCAGCCCGGTCCTCGAAGCCGTCGGGTTTATCGGCGTCGGCTCCCAACAGGAACTCGTTCCCGGCCCGGCAAGCGACGTGTTGCCTGCGGTGGGTGAAAACGTTGTGGCAGTGACCGGCGTGGTAATCAATCTGCCGCAGCGGGTCGTCGAAGTGGGGCAAGCCGCGTTCTCCGATGCGCCGCGGGATCCCGAAGGGCCGATCAGCGTGGTCGGCGTCGGCCGGATTGCCGGGGAGGTGTCCGCCATGGACGAAATCCCCATCGAATCCCGGGTGGCGACCCTGGTGGGCCTGGTGGGTGGCGTCAATATCGCCTTGTTTGTCTTCAACCTCATCCCGTTACTGCCCCTCGACGGCGGACACATCGCGGGTGCGCTGTGGGAAGGAATCCGCAGGACCTCCGCACGGCTGTTCAAGCGCCCCGATCCCGGCCCTTTCGACATGGCCAGGCTTCTCCCGCTCACCTATGTGGTCGCTGTCCTGCTCATGGGAATGGGTGCCCTGCTGATTTACGCGGACATCGTGAAGCCGGTCAATCTGTTCGGCTAGCTTCCACCCAACGAGCCGAACCGCTGCCGAACCGCGCGAACTAGTGGTCTAGGCGCAGGATCGCTGTTGGCCGACCACTTCCCTGCAGCTAGCCCACTTTTCTGGCGTCGGTGGGATGCGCAGTCGGGCGTCGGATTAAAGGTTGTAAATCGAATTGAGCGCCAAATAGGTTGTTATTACTTTTGCAACCCTTTAGGGTGAAGCTATGTTTGTCATGACCATCGACCAAAAGGGCAGCTCCCATGCCAATGACGGCGTCCCCGGGCTCCTCGACCTGCTGCGGCACGTGCCAACGGTCGTCCCCTTCGACCGGTCGGTGGGCGACGAAGCTCAAGGGGTCCTTGACTCGCCAGAGGCGGTGGTCGACGTCGCACTCCTCTGCCTTCGAGTGGGCGGCTGGTATGTCGGAATCGGCGTTGGGGGCGTGGACCTGCCCCTGCCATCGAGCGCGCGTGAGGGGAGAGGCTCCGCCTTCGTCGCCGCCCGTTCCGCAGTCGAACAAGCAAAGAAGGCTGGCGACCGCGCGGCCGTCGCAGTTGATGGTGGACTGGGGACCGCCGAAGCCGAGGGCGTGTTGATGCTGATCGGGCTGCACGTCATGAAACGGACCGCCGCGGAATGGCGTGTCCTCGATCTGCTGGAACCAGGCAAATGGGGGAGTCAGACTGCTGTGGCGCGCCAGCTCGGCATCACCTCCCAGGCTGTCAGCAAGGCGGTTAGCCGGTCGGCGTGGGTCGAGGAATGGGCCGCCCGTCCCGCTGCGGCGGTGCTGTTGCAGCGGGCCGACGTCGCTTCGCGTGGGTAAGGTCGTTTCCCGGGGGGAAAGCGTCAGACCCAGACTGTAGAGTCCCGGTGTAACGACAGGAAGACGAGGGCCTACATGGAAGCACTGTGGATCATACTGACGCTGCTGGTGGCGGCCGGTGTCGGTTGGCCGGTGACCACCGGTGTGCTCAAGCTCGCACGCTCGGTCGACGAGCACGAGGAGACGACCCAGCTCGAGACAGCCGAGCACGAGAAGGCCGAGCACAAGAAGGCCGAGCACGAATCGCTGGATCGCGCTGAGCAGGTACCCGCCGGTGCCGCAAGGGTCGTGATTCCAGACCCGCCAGCACACGAACCAGCAACCCCGGCGCAGCCACCAGCCCGACCCGGGGTCCTCCGTGGTGGTCTGGTCATCGGCATCCTGGAGCGTCTCGGGGTGGCTGGCGCCATCATCGCCAACGAACCGGTCGCGATCGCCTACGTCGTGGCGATCAAGGGCCTCGGCAGGTACGCGGAGTTGAAGGAGACCCCAGCGGTTGCCGAACGCTTCATCATCGGAACCCTGACATCCCTGTTGTGGGCTGCCGCCGTCGCCGGCTTCGCGGCGGCGTACCTCCTGTAATCACGTATAAGGTGGATCCATGAGTGTTTACGCAGTGGAATATGTGTATGGCCCCGATAGCTCCGACCTACGCGACGAGCACCGGCCGGCTCACCGCGAGTGGCTCACCAGCCTCGTGACCGATGGTCGGGTCCTTGCGTCCGGCGCGTTCGCCGATGGCGCGGGTGCGCTGCTGATCTTCACCGCCGACGACGAGCAGTCGCTCAACGACCTTCTGCGCCAGGATCCGTTCGCCCTCCAGGGTGCCATCGCCGCGGTAAAGGCCACCGAGTGGAAGCCCGGCATTGGCCTGCTGTCGCAGTATGCCTAGACCCACCACATTTGATGTACCGATGAACTACACATGGAGGATCCTTTGACCTCGGTCAGTTTAGGAATGCCAGCCGCCCCACCGCCCGTCCTTGCTCCCCGCCGCAAAACCCGGCAGATCAAGGTCGGCTCAGTGGGCGTCGGATCGGATTCGCCTATCAGCATCCAGTCCATGACCACCACCCCCACCACCGATATCAACGCGACCCTGCAACAGATTGCTGAGCTGACGGCCACCGGCTGCGACATTGTGCGGGTCGCCTGCCCGTCCGCTGACGACGCCGCAGCGCTGCCGATCATCGCCCGAAAGTCACAGATCCCGGTCATCGCTGATATTCACTTCCAGCCGAAGTACGTTTTTGCTGCCATCGATGCTGGTTGCGCGGCCGTCCGGGTCAACCCTGGAAACATCCGCAAGTTCGACGACCAGATCAAGGAGATCGCCGCCGCGGCCAAGGCCGCCGGAACCTCGATCCGCATCGGCGTCAACGCTGGCTCCCTCGACCCGCGGCTGATGGAAAAATACGGCAAGGCAACCCCGGAAGCGCTCGTAGAGTCGGCTGTCTGGGAAGCCTCCCTCTTCGAGGAACACGACTTCCACGACTTCAAGATCTCCGTGAAGCACAATGACCCGGTGATCATGGTCCGAGCCTACGAACTGCTGGCCGAACGGGGCGACTGGCCCCTGCACCTCGGCGTCACTGAGGCGGGTCCCGCTTTCCAGGGCACCATCAAGTCGGCGACAGCGTTCGGCGCGCTGCTGTCCAAGGGGATTGGTGACACCATTCGGGTGTCCCTCTCGGCCCCGCCCGTGGAGGAAATCAAGGTAGGGAACCAGATTCTGCAGTCGCTGAACCTGCGGCCGCGCAAACTGGAAATAGTGTCCTGCCCCTCCTGTGGGCGTGCGCAGGTCGACGTGTACACGCTCGCCGAGCAGGTGACCGCCGGCCTTGAAGGCATGGAGATCCCGCTCCGGGTGGCAGTGATGGGTTGTGTGGTGAATGGTCCAGGCGAAGCCCGCGAAGCGGACCTTGGTGTGGCCTCCGGCAACGGCAAAGGCCAGATCTTTGTGAAGGGCCAAGTCATCAAGACTGTTCCCGAAGACCAGATTGTTGAGACACTCATTGAAGAAGCCATGAGAATAGCCGAGGAGATGGGGGAAGCAGATGGCGAGACTGCTGGCCAGGGTGGCCCCATGGTTACCGTCAGTTAGGTCCCCCACCGAGCAGTACGACACGACCGGCCCGGTCGGGCCGGCGAATCCCGCCCCGTCCGATGGGTTCGCGACGCTCGGCAAGGAGCACAACGAAGCCCTCGGACGGCTGGTTGAGCGGGACCCGACCGCCAACGTCTTCATCGCCTCGCACCTTGAGGCATCCCGCGGCTTGTCGCCGTCCTATGCTGGCGGCGAAGTGATCGGCATTTTCCGTGACGGTGAGCTGGTTTCGGCGTGCTGGGCGGGTGTCAACCTGGTGCCCATCGCAGTGTCGGCTGCCGACGGCGCCGCCCTCGGCACCTACCTGGGGCAGTCCACGCGAAAGTTCTCCTCGATCTTCGGGCCCTCCGAAGCGGTGCTGGCCATCTGGTCCACCCTGCAGGAGTACAGTCCAGAGCCATTCGACGTGCGCCCCGCACAGCCGCTGCTGGCCATCACCGGACAGCCCAAGGTCGAGCCCGCTGCTGGGCTCCGATTCACCCGTGAAGACGAGCTGGACGTCATTGTTCCTGCGTGCGCCGCCATGTTCGAGGAAGAAGTCGGCTACTCACCCTTCACCGGCGGCGGCGAATATTACCGTCGCAGGGTGGCGTCCCTGGTCCGGCGACAGGCGTCGCTGGCAGATTTCGACGACGGCGGCCAGGTGATCTTCAAGGCCGAACTCGGCACAGTCTCGAGCACCACGGTTCAGATCCAGGGTGTCTGGATGAACCCGGCCTACCGCGGGCAGGGGCTCAGCGCGGGCTACCTTGCCGCCGTCGTCCTCGCCGCCCAGCAACGCGCCCCGGTAGTGAGTCTCTACGTCAACTCGTTCAACACGAGGGCGCTGGCCGCCTACCGGACGGTGGGATTCAGCGAAGTGGGGACCTTCGCCACGGTCCTGCTTTGAGTGGGCGGGGTGGCCGCCGGCTGACCGCGCTATCGTGTGCCGTGCTGGTCATCGGCACCGGGTGCAGTGCGGACCAGGGCACTGACGACCGCCCGCCCCCGGCCACATTGTCGCCCGCTCCGGCCCCTGACCCAGGAGGAGGCAGCGACCCAACGGTCACCGCCGAACCTGGCGGTGACCCGTCGGCCAGCCTGAACGCCGAGTTCACTCCCAGCGAGCTGGCAGCGGCACTGGCAACGGTCAACGAGGAGGCGTCCCTTGAAGGGGTCATCCTGACCGACCCGGAGATTCGGGAGCTCATCGCGGATCAGGCCGCGAACCCAGGCGAGCTGACCGTCTCGCCCGAGGAATGCAACGTCTTCGCCGACCCGGCGCTCACCGAACAGGCCCTGAGCGCAGCACTCGCCACCATGACCTTCGCCGGAGCGTCGTCTCTGCAGCCGGATTCGATCGGCCTGTCCAGCCACGAATCGGATGAAGTGATCCAGGACCAACTCGACGCCAACCGGGACCAACTCGCCGACTGCAGCGATTTCGACATGGAGATCGCTGGGGAAGTGGTATCCGTGGGCGTCACCGAACTGCCGGTCACCACCATCGCCGACGAAGCCTTCGCAGTCCAGACCGTGGTCCGGGTGCCGGGGACTATTCAGCAAACCATCTCGCTGACCGCCGTCACCGGGACCACCACCATCAACGTGACGATCGGCAGCTCGGGGGACGACACGCTGGATTTGGCACGGGGACGGGACCTCGCTGATTCGACGGTTGCCGCGCTGCGTGGTCTTTAGCGGTCCGTGACAAGCGTCGGTGTCAAGCGTCCGTGCCAAGTGTCCGTGACGAGCGTCTGTGTCACCGGGGTCTGCCGGAAACGGTTAGATTGGTATCTGATTAAGCTGCCGAGGCAGTCAGTGCTGAAGAAACGGATTTTAACGCGTGGTCCTTCGACTTTCCACACTTTTCCTGCGCACCCTGCGCGAGGACCCCTCCGACGCCGAGGTAGCCAGCCACCGGCTCCTGGTCCGGGCCGGCTATATCCGCAGGGCAGCGCCAGGGATCTACACCTGGTTGCCGCTCGGACTGCGGGTGCTCGGCAAGGTGGAGACCATCATCCGCGAGGAAATGGCAGCCATCGGCGCCCAGGAAGTCCATTTCCCTGCACTGCTGCCCAAAGAGCCCTACGAAGCAACCAACCGGTGGACCGAGTACGGTGACGGGATCTTCCGGCTGCAGGACCGCAAGGGCGCAGATTACCTGCTGGCACCCACCCATGAGGAGATGTTCACCCTCCTGGTGAAGGACCTGTACAACTCGTACAAGGATCTTCCCCTGAGCCTCTTCCAGATCCAGTCCAAGTACCGCGACGAGGCACGCCCCCGCGCTGGACTGCTGCGCGGCCGGGAGTTCATCATGAAGGATTCCTACTCCTTCGACATCGACGACGCCGGCCTGGAGCGCAGCTACCAGTTGCACCGCGGCGCCTACCTCCGGATTTTTGAGCGCCTCGGCCTCACAGTGGTCCCCGTTGCCGCCACTGCCGGCGCGATGGGCGGATCCAAGAGCGAAGAATTCCTGCACCCGTCAGAAATCGGCGAAGACACGTTCGTCGCATCCGAAGGCGGTTACACCGCCAATGTCGAGGCAGTCACCACCGTCGTGCCGAAGGAAATCGACTTCACCGGTGCCGCGCCGGCGGACATCAAGGACACCCCTCACACCCCCACCATCGACACGCTGGTCAGCCATGCCAACGAGGTTCTCGCACGCGACGACCGTCAGTGGACTGCCGCTGACACCCTGAAAAATGTCGTGCTTGCCGCGGTCCTGCCCACCGGTGAACGCCGCCTGGTGATTGTCGGTCTGCCGGGCGACCGGAGCGTTGACCTGAAACGCATCGAAGCGAACCTGCCGCCGCACCTTGAAGTCGGTGGCGAAGTGATGGTGGAACCCGCTTCAGAAGACGATCTCAGGAAGCACCCGGGCCTGGTCAAGGGCTACATCGGCCCGGGGCTGAGCCTCGACGCTCCGGTACTTGGCGCCGACGGATCCACCGGGATTCCTTATCTGGTGGACCCGCGTGTCGTTCCGGGCACCTCTTGGATCACCGGTGCCAACGTGTCCGGCAAACACGTCTTCGGTCTGGTCGCCTCCCGCGACTTCGCCTGGGACGGGGTCATCGAGTCAGTCGAGGTGCGCGACGGCGACGAGGCACCCGACGGGTCCGGCCCATTGAAGGCGGCCCGCGGTATCGAGATGGGCCACATTTTTCAGCTCGGCAGGAAATACGCTGACGCGTTGGGGCTGAAGGTCCTCGACCAGAACGGCAAACTCGCAACCGTCACGATGGGCTCCTACGGCGTCGGGGTAACCCGTGCCATCGCTGCCCTGGCCGAATCCAACCGGGACGACAAGGGCATCATCTGGCCACGGAATGTGTCGCCAGCCGACATCCATTTGGTGGCCACCGGTAAGGGCGAGGAAATTTTCGCTGCAGCGAACCAGCTCGCCGAGGACCTCACCGCCGCCGGGTTGGAGGTCATCTACGACGACCGACCCAAGGTCTCCCCGGGGGTGAAGTTCGGTGACGCCGAGCTGATCGGCGTGCCGACCGTCGTCGTCGTCGGGCGCGGCCTGGTGGACGGCGTGGTGGAGGTCAAGGATCGCCGCAGCGGCGAGGCGGAGAACGTCGCAGTGGCTGAGGTTGTTGAACACCTCCGCCGCCTTGTCACCCAGTAGCGGGACCGGATGTACTCCGGGCTGGAGGAGATCCAGCTCGCGACCCTGCTCCTGGTGGTGGTCGCGGGATTCGCTGCGGGCTGGGTGGATGCTGTAGTCGGTGGTGGCGGGCTGCTTCAGCTACCCGCCCTGCTCCTGGTCCCGGGGATCACCCCGGTGCAGGCCTTGGCGACCAACAAGATGGGGTCCCTCTTCGGCACCACCACCAGCGCTATCACCTATTACCGGCGGGCAAAACCGGACCTGAGGACGGCGTTGCCGATGGCAGGTATCGCCCTGGTGGGTGGGTTCGGTGGGGCGATCATCGCCACCTCCCTGCCGTCCTCGGTTTTCAAACCCATCATCGTGGTGGCGCTCATCGCGGTCGCCGTGTTCACCGCGTTCCGCCCCACCGTAGGCACGCTGACGACGCTGCGCCACGCCGGTGGGCGGCACTACGGAACAGCAGCGGCAATCGGGCTGGTGCTGGGGTTCTACGACGGGCTGATCGGCCCGGGCACCGGGTCCTTCCTGATCATCGCGATGGTGACACTGCTCGGCTACAGCTTCCTCGACGCCAGCGCCAAATCGAAAATCGTGAACCTGGCCACCAACTTCGGTGCGCTGATGTTCTTCCTCCCGAATGGTTCGCTGCTGTGGGGGCTGGGCCTGGTGCTCGGCCTCGCCAACATGGCCGGTGGGTACCTCGGCTCACGCATGGCCATCACGCAGGGCAGCAAATTCATCAGGATTGTCTTTCTGGTGGTGGTGTCAGCGCTGGTCGCCAAACTCGGTTACGACGTGTGGATCGAGAACATTAGACCGAACCTGTAGGTCCCGAACCGGGAGATCGTTCAGGGCCTGACCAGGTCCGCTGGCGCCGGCAGCTCGGGCAGGGTGCGCCGCAGCAGGGTGCTGGCCACCCACAGGGAGCGCTGCGCACCGTCCCGATTTCCCGATTCGACTGCTGAGAGTGCATTTTGCACCTCCCTGACCACGGACCAGTCCCGCGCCAGCAGCGGGTCCAGGTCAGCGGCGAACGCCAGATCGGAACATCTTTCCCGAAGGTGGCCAGCCGGGTCCCGGGGAAACAGCTCGCCGATCCGGTTCCACAGCATCGGCGCGACGGCGAACTCGGCATCTCCAATCATCGGCTTCGGATCGATCGCCACGAAGGTGGAAGCACCGGACCCAGGGCCGGTGGATCCTGTGCGAGCAGATGCCGGCCGGGGGAGGATGTTGGAATAGTGGAGATCGGAATGCACCAGCACGTCCTGCTCGGACCGGCGCCCCACCGCGCCGCGCACCTGGCAAACCTCCAGGGCGCACTCGAGTAGCCATCGGTCGAACGGTCGGCCCAGCCGGTCCCAGTCAGCGGGCAGCGTGTCGGTCCACATCTCGGCCTGGGCAGCAACCGAAGGGATGTCCTGCCACAAGTTGCCGTTATTCGGGCGCAAGGAAAGGGACCGGACCAGGGTGCCCCACACGGACGCCGTCTCATCCAGCGGCGTCCCGGTGAGTGACCGATCGCCGTCCAACCGCTCCAGCAGCAGGACATAGTCGTCCCGGGCTGCTGCCAGGAGACGCACGGCTCCCCGGCCAGCCCAGAGTGCCAGCGCATCAGGTTCGGTGAGTGCCTCGTCGTGGGGGACCGATACCTTCAGCACGGCGGGGCTGCCGTCGTCGCACCGAACCGGGAGGACCACAGCGGCGCTGCCGAACCAGGGGCGAGTTGCGGCGGAAAGATCGAGGGTCAGATCCCACTCGGCCAGCAGGGTCTGGGCCAGCTCCCGCCACCGGGTAAGCCAGCCGCGCCCGCCCGGAAGGCGCAGTGCATTACCGACCAACGCGGCGGGGAGCTCGATTCCGGGTACGTCCACGAGGCTAAGTCTAGGCTCCGAGCCCCCGCCCAAAGCCCCCGCCGAGGCGTGAGATCTGGCGAGTCAGGGGCACCCCGGGTCGCGGTGGAGTCCCAGGTCGGCGGATCTCGCTTCTCGGCGGTGTTAGACGAGGTTGCTCGCGCCCAGCCATGACCCAATCACAAAGGTCGCGACCAGGGCTAACGCGCCGCCGGCCACCACGCGGAGGGAGGCCCGGGTCTTGGATCCGCCACCGATTGCCGCCCCCATCGCCCCAGTCACCGACAAGGCAAGAAGGACAGCAACGAATGTGCTGGGGACCCGCCATTCTGGCGGCGGCAGCAAAATGGCCAGCAGCGGCAGGATCGCACCCAGGATGAAGGCAGCCGCCGAGGCGAACGCAGCGTTCCAGGCGCTGACGACGTCGGTTTCCTTGATGCCCAGCTCGGCGTCCAGATGGGCGGCAAGAGCGTCGTGGCCGGTGAGCTCCACAGCCACCGTGTGAGCCGTGGCCGGGGTGAGACCGCGGCCCTCATAGATGGCAGCGAGTTCGGCAAGCTCCTCGTCGGGCTGTTCCCTGAGCTCACGGCGTTCCTTCTCAATCAGGGAGCGCTGGCTGTCACTCTGACTGCTCACCGATACGTACTCGCCGAGTGCCATGGAGATGGCCCCACCGACCAGTGCCGCCAGGCCGGCGGTCAGGATGGGGCCCGTGGTGTTGGTCACTCCGGCGACGCCGACCACTATCGCAGCCACCGACACGATCCCGTCGTTTGCTCCGAGGACACCGGCGCGCAGCCAGTTCAGGCGGTGCGCCAGATCGCCGCGGTGTGGTTCGTCGGTGTGCAGGGCAGCGTTGGCGGCCGTGACTGGCCCAGAAACACTGGCCGGTCGAGGAACGCTATTCGAATCAGGAACACGGTCTGACATGGTGGCTACCTTTCAGGACTTCACTTGGCGATGCCGGGAAACGCCTCAACGACGTTGGTGGTTGAGCGCCGGTGGTCGGTCACGGCAGCGAACCGCTGGACCGCCCACTGCCGTGCTGAACCGTCGGTCAAACCCACCAGATCGGCGTACATCCCGACCAGGCTCGTGTCGAGGGCGGCGAGCGTCGCGGCCGGATCCTCAACGAATCCGGGGTCGAGGGAGAACGCTTGAAGGTGCGGGGGGACAGGGGTGCAGGCTCCAGCGTCGAGTAGGGTCTCACCCTCCACTGCTGCGGCTGTGTGTTGGTCTGCCAACATCAGCAGGGGTGCCGGGTCGGGTGTTCGCGCTGCAGTGACCTCGTAGGCATAGGCCGATCGGTATTCGGCGGTCACCGCATCAGCAAGCCAGCTGGCCTCCGTGCTATTGGCCGGGGTGGCACCGGCGCAGTCTGGGGACGGGTTCACCGCGGCGGCAGGCATGACGGCTGCCGGCGGAACTTCCAGGTCCTGCAGCCCGGCCAGTGTGATTGCCTGCTGCCGTTGGCTGGTCCCCACTGAGGCGAGGAGCCGTGCAATACCCGGTTCGGCGGTGATCGCGGCGTCGAGGTTCTGTTGGGCTGAGGCGAACAGGTCAGCAACGAACCCGGACGGCGTAGGTGCCGGCTCGAGGGGGATGGGTGCCTCGGTGGTAGACCGGTCGGTCGTCGCCGGAGCGGAGGGCATCGGGTGCCTGAGGGCCTCGGCCTGGTCCTGCAGCATGCTGGCAGTCTTGGTGTAGGTGCCCCCCAGATCCGATCCCGGGGTAGCCGATACGGTGGAGCCAGCAAGCACTGCTGCCGCACCGGAGAGGTCCGCCGCCCGGACCTCGGCAGCCAGCTGGGCTTCCTCGGTCAAGGTCAGGGGCGGCGGGCCCTCGGGTTGGGGGCCGTCGAGGTTCAGTCCGAGGGCAACCACGAGGGCGAACGTCAGGAGAAGGCCGAGCGTCCTGGCGATTCGTCGTGCGACGGTACGCGCGGCGACGGGGAAGCCGGAAGGCCGGGGGGCAGCAGAGTCCTTCACAACTCCTGATGATGTCACGATCCCCGCCCGATCGGCAGCAGGTACACCGCATACGCCGGAAAGTCGGTACCCTAGAGCTACAACATCATCGAGTGGGAGGCAGCAATGGCGGTTCGGCCGGGCAATGACAGTCCGCCTGCGGCAAGCACGCTGCAGCAACAGGCACGCGAGGCCGACGACCAGGGCGAATCGGCCAGGCTCACCGCGCTGCTGCTGCCCACCGTTGAGCGGCACGGCCTGTTCCTGGAGGCCGTTGAGATCAAATCTGCGGGATCCGAGCGGGTAGTGAACGTGGTGGTCGACCTGCCCGAGGATCAGAACGGTTCAGTCAATCTTGACCTGATCTCCGCCGTCGCCCACGATGTCTCGCTCGCCATGGATGCCGATCCCCACGACCACGGGCGTCCCTACAGCCTCGAAGTTTCCTCGCCGGGGGTGTCGCGTCCCCTCACCCAGCCCCGCCACTGGCGGCGCAACGTGGGTCGACTGGTTACGGTCCGCCCGTCAAAGGGCGACGACGTGACTGGCCGGCTTCTGACAGTCACCGCCGACGGTATCCGGTTGACCCCCCACCTACCCGTAAAAAAGGGGATGAAGCCTAAAACAGGCGACCCCCTGACTCTGCTGTTCACTGACATCCGGAAGGGCACAGTGCAGGTTGAGTTTGCGCATCTTGATGACACCGGGGACGAAGGCATCGGCGACGATGCCCGTACCTCTACGACACACCCAGCTTCGGAGGCCTAAATGGATATTGATATGAGTGCGCTAAGGCTGCTTGAACGTGAACGGGAAATTCCGTTGGAGCTCCTGATCCCCACCATCGAGCAGGCGCTGCTGGTGGCCTATCACAAGACCGCGGGATCGCAGGACACCGCCCGGGCCGAACTGGACCGCAAGAACGGTCACGTCACCATTTGGGCCACCGAGACCGACGACGACGGCGCGCCAGTGGGGGAGTTCGACGACACCCCCACCGGCTTCGGCAGAATTGCGGCCAGCACGGCCCGCCAGATCATCCTGCAGCGTTTACGTGACGCCGAGGACGACAACATCCTCGGTGAGTTCCGTGGGAAGGAGGGCGAACTGGTGGCCGGGATGATCCAGCAGGGCACCAACCCGCACATGATTCAGGTCAACCTCGGATCGGTCGAGGCGCTACTGCCACCTCCCGAGCAGGTTCCCGGCGAAAGATACTTGCACGGCACCCGGTTACGTGCCTTCGTCGTCGACGTTCACCGCGGCATGAAGGGCCCCTCGATCACGCTGTCGCGATCCCACCCGGGCCTCGTCAGGAAGCTGTTCGAACTGGAGGTGCCGGAGATCGCCGACCACACGGTCGAGATCGTCGCGCTTGCCCGGGAGGCGGGACACCGCACCAAGATCGCCGTCAGGGCTCAAAGACCTGGTGTTAACGCCAAGGGTGCGTGCATCGGCGAGATGGGGTCCCGTGTGCGGGCAGTCATGAATGAGCTCAACGACGAGAAAATCGATATTGTCGACTACAGCGACGATCCCGCCACCTTCATCGCAAGTTCACTGTCGCCCTCACGGGTCTCGTCGGTCACGATCACCGACGAGAGCACCAGATCGGCCCGCGTCGTGGTCCCCGACTATCAGCTCTCACTCGCCATCGGCAAAGAAGGCCAGAACGCCCGCCTGGCAGCAAAGTTGACCGGCTGGCGGATCGACATTGTGTCCGACGCCGTGAAGGCCTGAACGCCCCCGACTATCACCGATGCTGTCTTGCCTCCGGATAGGCGCTAGAATGGAAGAGGCTTAGGTCATTGCCATCCCAACAAACCGCCATGAGAACGTGCGTGGGTTGCCGAAACCGCGATGACCAGGCTGTTTTGCTGCGGTTGGTGAAAGACAAGATGGACGGCTCCAACGCCGTCATGATTGACGATCGCCGCCGGCTCTCCGGTAGAGGTGCGTGGTTGCACCCCCAGCCGGCGTGCATGGAACAGGCCCTCAAACGCGGCGCGTTCAACCGCGCCTTTCGGGGCCAGGTTGACACTCGCGACGTCGAGGATCGACTCCAGGCACTCAAGGAAGCTTCGTTACGAAGCCACCCCAAACAAACCGTCCTCCCTGAAAGCGGGTCAGAAAACTGATGGATTCCCGATGAGTACCCAGCGATGAGTGCCCAACGATGAACAATCTGTTGAGCTTTGCAAATGGCTTTTCAGTTGCCCCGGCAGCTGTGGTCTGCAGTAGGAATTAGACGGTTCGTGCCTGACTCGGTGCGGACCGAGACAGGAGAAATGTGGCTAAGGTCCGCGTACATGAGCTCGCCAAAGAGCTCGGAATTACTTCGAAAGATGCAGTAGCCAAACTGCAGGAGCTGGGCGAGTTTGTCCGCTCCGCCTCATCGACAATTGAGGCACCCGTCGTGAAGAAACTTCGCGGCGCATTCCCGGATGCACCCGTTGCAGCCAAGCCAGCCGCTGAACCAGCGCCGGGCAAGGCCGCACCAGCACCGGCGACAACCCCAGCTGCCACCCCGAACGCCCCCACTCCAGCCTCGCCGAAGGCCGCCACCCCGGCCGGCCCCGCACCGAAGGCACCGGAAAAGGAACACCAGGAGACCCCGGCTGCGGCCCCCGAGCCGGCAGCTGCGGCGCCGCAGGCTTCCGCGGCGGAACCAGCAGCGCAGGAACAGTCATCGGCAGCCAAGCCAGGCGCCCGACCAGCACCAAAACCGGCCGAGGCGCAGGCACCCGCCGCACGTTCCGGCGCAGCCCGCCCTGGGGCGCCCAGGCCAGGCAACAACCCCTTCGCCCCCTCACAGGGGATGCCCCGATCGGGACGCGACGGGGATCGCTCAGGCGGACCCCGTCCAGGTAACAACCCCTTTGCCCCCTCACAGGGGATGCCTCGCCCGGGACGTCGCGACGACGAGCGTGGACAGCGTCCAGCCGCTGGCGCAGGCGGACCACGTCCCGCAGCGGGATCAGCCCGTCCGGGCGGTCCCCGTCCGGCAGCCGGTGCAGCAGGTTCACGCCCCACGCCGGGCATGATGCCTAACCGCACCGAACGTCCAGCGGCTCCAGGCCGCGGCGGCGCGGCCCGGCCAGGCGGCGGACCAGGCCGCGGCGGCCCAGGTGGCGGCCCGGGCGGCGCTCCCGGTGCGGGCGGCGGAGCTCCGGCAGGCGGCGGCTTCGGCAAGGGTGGTCGCGGACGCGGCGGCACCGCCGGTGCTTTCGGTAAGGGTGGAGCAGGACGCGGCAAGCAGCGCAAGTCCAAGCGCGCCAAGCGTCAGGAACTGGAGCAGATGTCAGCTCCGTCCCTGGGCGGCGTCAGCGTACCCCGCGGCGACGGCAACACCGTTGTCCGGCTGCGTCGCGGCTCCTCACTCGCCGAGTTCGCCGAGAAGATAGATGCGAACCCGGCGGCACTGGTCACTGTCCTGTTCCACCTCGGTGAAATGGCGACAGCAACCCAGTCACTCGACGAAGGCACCTTCGATGTGCTCGGCACCGAGCTCGGCTACAAGATCCAGGTCGTGTCCCCGGAGGACGAGGAGCGCGAGCTGCTCGAGAACTTCGACATTGACCTCGACGCCGAACTTGAAGCCGAAGGCGACACTGAGCTTGAGGCCCGTCCTCCAGTGGTCACCGTCATGGGTCACGTTGACCATGGTAAGACCCGCCTGCTGGATGCGATCCGCAAGTCCAACGTCGTCGAAGGCGAAGCGGGCGGCATCACCCAGCACATCGGTGCCTACCAGATCGACCACGATCACGAGGGTACCGAACGGGCCATCACCTTCATCGATACACCCGGTCACGAGGCGTTCACCGCCATGCGTGCCCGTGGTGCGAAGGTCACCGACATCGCGGTCCTGGTTGTCGCAGCCGACGACGGCGTCATGCCGCAGACGGTTGAGGCGCTGAACCACGCACAGGCCGCCAACGTGCCGATCGTCGTCGCAGTGAACAAGATCGACAAGGAGGGCGCCAACCCTGACAAGGTCAAGGGGCAGCTCACCGAGTACGGTCTGGTTCCCGAGGAATACGGTGGCGACACCATGTTCGTCCACGTGTCGGCGCTCAAGGGCGAAGGTATCGACGAGCTCCTCGAAGCTGTGCTGTTGACAGCCGATGCGGCTCTCGACATGCGAGCCAACCCGAACAAGGACGCCCGCGGTATTGCCATCGAAGCGAACCTCGATAAGGGCCGCGGTGCGGTTGCCACGGTTCTGGTCCAGTCGGGAACGCTGCGCGTCGGTGACACGATTGTCGCCGGTGTGGCCCACGGACGCGTCCGCGCCATGTTCAACGAGGACGGTGACAACGTCATGATCGCCGGACCGTCGCGCCCCGTCCAGGTCCTTGGACTCTCGACGGTGCCTCGCGCCGGTGACACCTTCCTGGTGACGCCGGACGAGCGGACCGGCCGTCAGATCGCTGAGAAGCGTGAGGCCGCCGACCGTAACGCTGCCCTGGCGAAGCGCCGCAAGCGCATCAGCCTCGAGGACTTCGATCAGGCGGTTGCAGCGGGCAAGGTTGACACCCTCAACCTCATCCTCAAGGGCGACGTGTCCGGCGCTGTTGAAGCACTCGAAGACTCACTGCTCAAGATCGATGTGGGCGACGGCGTCGCATTGCGGGTTATTCACCGCGGCGTGGGTGCCATCACCCAGAACGACGTCAACCTGGCCACCGTTGACTCGGCGATCATCATCGGGTTCAACGTGCGGCCAGCCGAGCGAGTGGCAGACCTTGCCGACCGCGAAGGCGTCGACTTGCGCTTCTACTCCGTCATCTACGCAGCAATCGATGACATTGAGGCAGCGCTCAAGGGCATGCTCAAGCCAGAGTACGAAGAGGCACAGCTCGGCACCGCAGAGATCCGGGAAGTCTTCCGGTCCTCCAAGTTCGGCAACATCGCCGGCTCGATTGTCCGCTCCGGTGTTATCCGCAGGAACTCCAAGGCGCGTCTGGTCCGCGACGGGACGGTTGTCGGCGACAACCTCACCGTTGAGTCCCTGCGTCGCTTCAAGGACGACGCCACCGAGGTCAGGACTGACTTCGAATGTGGTATCGGCCTCGGGTCCTTCAATGACGTCAAGGAAGGCGACATTGTTGAAACCTACGAGATGCGCGAAAAGCCGCGCGTCTAGGTTGTGAGCTTGGGCGCCCCGGGAATCCGGGGCGCCTTTGCCCACTTCGCGCCCGCACACGGACTTCGTCCGGAGCGTTCGCTCAGACGCCCACCAACCGTAGGCGCCCCGGATTCCCGGGCGTTCGTTTAGCGCGGTTAAGTCGCCTTCTCGGCTTGACCGCACGCTGGGGGCTTGCGACGACGGCAGTCCTCGCCAGCGTCCTTGAAGTCCCCGATTTTTATTTAGATAAATGTTTAGGCAGGAGGAGTTAGCTATGGCAGATCCGGCACGGGCTTCACGGCTTGCACAACGGATTAAGGTTATTGTCGCTGAGGCGTTGCGTCGTCGGGTGAAGGATCCACGGCTTGAAGCAGTGACCATCACCGATGCGCGGGTGACGAACGACCTCCAGCACGCCACCCTGTACTACACGGTGTTCGGCGACGCAGACGAACAGGTCGCCACCCGCACCGCGCTCGAATCGGCGCGAGGTGTGTTGCGGTCCGAGGTGGGCCGGAACATCACCGCCCGGCTCACGCCTACCCTGGAATTCGTCCCCGACGAGATCCCGGTCAACGCGAGCCACCTCGAAGAGTTGCTGCGCACCGCCCGTGAACGTGACGCCGAGGTTGCGGCAATCGCTCAGGGGGCACAGTTCGCCGGCGATGCTGATCCGTACCGCAAACCGGAAGAAGACGACGAGGACGACGTCGACGCTTCGAAGTAACGAGCTCAACAGCAGGAGGGCGGGTCCGCAGTGGCGGTCCCGCCCTCCTGCTTTGTATGGGACCTGGAGGCCCGGTCTCAACCCTGAACTGCATCGAACCGGGTCGCCGGATAAACGGGGCGGTCTGAGGCCTGGTCAGGCCCAGTCCAGGGCTGCAGTGAGGAGCTCTGTGCGGCAGCGATCCGGGTCTGGCTCAGGTGAAACTGGTGGACCACGACGTCAAGTGTCGAGTCGGAGCGCGCTTCGCGTTGGCGAAAGAAGCCACCAGGAACGAGCTTCAGCTGATCAGGCCCGAAGAGCTGATTCAATGCAGCGTCCGATCGGTGGCCTGCGGTCGGGACGGAAGGCGGGAAAGGCCCTCCATGAGTTCGGCCGCATCGCCGCAGAGCGAGATACGGATCCAGCCCTCACCAATCGAGCCGAACGCCGTGCCGGGCGCCACCGCAACGTCTTGCTCCCGGAGCAGGCGGTGCACCCAGCTCCGCACATCCCCCTCGGTGGCGTGGGACAGATCAGCCCATAGGTAGAAAGCCCCCTCCGCGTCAAGGAACTCGATGCCACGTGACGCCAGCACCGCCGACGCCGCGTCCCGGTTGTTCCGGTAATGAGCCAGGGCCGTGGAGACATAGTCCTGCGGTCCGGTCAGGGCCGCCAGCGCCGAATATTGCGACGACGCCGCAACACAGGACACGATTGACTCCATCACATTGTCGAGCCGCTGCTGCATCCCTGGCGGGGTGATCAGGGCGCCAACCCGGATTCCTGTCAGACCGTAGGTCTTCGACAGGGTGACCGAGGTGAACACGCGGGCAGCGTTTTCGGCCGGACCATCCGACTCTCCGGTCCCATCGAAGCGTGCCGGGCTGACATGCTGCACGTCGTAGATGAACGATTCGTAACACTCATCCGAGATGACCCACAGGTCGTGGGCGCGGGCGAAATCCATCAAGGACCGCGTCAGGGCTTCGCTGAACACCGCGCCGAGAGGGTTCGACGGCGAGTTGAGTACCAGCACCCGGGTGCGGGGACTGAGCAACTCCTCAAGATCCTCAACCCGCGGTTGGAAACCGTGCCCGGCATGCAGGGGGTACTCCACCGGGACCGCGTGCAACAGCCTCGCTGTCATGCCGAAGGTCGGGTAGCCGGGATTGGGAATCAGCACCTCGTCCCCGGCGTCGAGCAGCAGGCTCATCGCCAGGTGCAGCCCTTGCTGGGCGCCGGCCGTCACGTACACCCGCCCGGGATCCACCCCGACCGACTGCTGGTCAGCAAACCGTGCAGCGAATGCCTCCCGCAAGGGCGCAATGCCGGCATTGGGGGTGTAGTTGGTCTCGTCCCGGTCCAGGGCCGCCATCCCGGCTTCCAGCACATGGCGCGCCACCGGAAAGCCCGGCTCGCCGATGCTGAGCACTATTGCACCGGGCGTGGCCCAGGCGGCCTGGGTGATTTCGCGGATCTGGTTGGCGGGCAGTCCGTCGGCGTGGGGAGAAATCTTCGGCATGAGGCAAGCGTATCCTCGCCCGACAGCGACGGCGACGGGTGGACCACCGAGGCCGGACCTGGCGTCCACCGCATCGCGCCTATACTGGGAGGCGTGAATTCCGGGCAGGTCCACTCAGGACTGATTATCGTGGACAAGCCTCAGGGCTGGACCAGTCATGACGTGGTCAGCAAAATGCGCGGGATGGCAGGGACCCGGAAGGTGGGTCATGCTGGCACCCTCGATCCGATGGCAACGGGGGTGCTGGTGGTCGGCATCAACCGGGCTACCCGGCTCCTCACCTATGTGGTCGGGACCTCCAAAACCTACACTGCAACCATCCGGCTGGGCCAGTCGACAATCACGGACGACGCCGAAGGCGCCCTGGTCGCCTCCGCCACCGCTGCAGGGGTGACTCCCGAAGCCATTCGCGCTGGTGCTGCAGCCCTGACCGGCGACATTGAGCAGGTGCCCAGCAGTGTCAGTGCCATCAAAGTGAACGGGGAGCGCGCCTACACCAGAGTCCGGTCCGGCGAGGACGTGGTGCTTGCGGCGCGTCCCGTCACCATCCACCGCTTCGACATCCACGACATCCGGCCCGTGATCACCACACCGGCCGAGGGGACCCTGCAGGACGTCGACGTTACAGTCGAGTGCAGTTCGGGAACGTACATCCGGGCGCTGGCCCGCGACCTGGGTGCCTCGTTGGGGGTCGGCGGACATTTGACCGCGCTCCGTCGGACCCGGGTGGGCCCCTACTCGCTGGAGCAGGCCGCGACCCTCGAGGAACTGGCCACTGACCTCCGGCTGTTGCCTATCAATGATGCTGCGCGTGTGCTCTTCCCCCCCCGCGAGCTCTCCGCAGCTGAGGCACTCGATCTATCCCATGGCCGTTTCATCCCGGCCGGGCACGACGACGGACCAGTGGCCGCCTTCGCCCCCGACGGCACACTGGTCGCCCTCCTCAAGAACTCGTCAGAACGGGCCCGCCCCCTGTTGGTCTTCGCGCCCGGAAACGGCTCCGCCCAGTGATCGTCGACGGGTTCTTCATCGCGGGAGTTGTCGTCTGCCTGGTCTCTGCAGCGATCTGCGTCGGCGCGGCGGTGATCCGCCAGCCACCCAATGACATCACCATCCTCTCGGGCGCCGCCGTCGAGCTGTTCCTCGTCGTCTACGGGGTGGCCGCCATCATCAGGCAGGCCGGGGGAGAGACCCTCAATGGTGAGGCGTGGGAGTTCTGGGGCTACCTTCTGACCGCCCTGTGTATTCCGCTGGCAGGATTCTGGTGGGCCATTCTTGAGCGCAGCCGGTGGAGCAACCTGGTGCTCGGCGCCGTCGGGATCACCGTGTTCGTTATGCTGTACCGGATGGAACAAATCTGGGATCGGGTACCCCTGTGAGCACGCCCCCTGCTGAACAGACACCCGCTGTGCCGACCCGGCACCGCAACAGTGGCCCAGGTCGGCTGCTCATCGCCGTCTATGGTGTCTTCGCCCTCGCGGCAACCGCGCGGGCGGCCTTCCAGATCGGCACCAAATTCGGTCAGGCGCCGCTGGCCTATCTCCTCACCGCCCTGGCCGCCGGCGTGTACGTGCTCGCCACGGTGTCCCTTGCGATGCCGGGCAAACGGTGGTATCGGATTTCGGTTGGAGCGGTGGGCCTGGAACTGGTCGGGGTGCTGACGGTTGGGCTGTTCAGCCTCCTGGACCCCGAGGCGTTCCCCAGCGACACGGTGTGGTCCCTGTTTGGCAGAGGATACGGCTTTGTACCGCTGCTGCTTCCGGTGCTTGGACTGTGGTGGCTGTATCTCAACCGGCCTGGCACAGCGAGGCGACCAGCAACCGAGCGGTCCAGCCCCCCTGCGTGAGAGTATGACAGCAGGAACATCAGCAGCAGCCTTACGATCACCGGCAGCAGCAGCGTTCGTCAGCCACCTTCGAAGGAGCATCATGTCCAGCCCAGAGAATCACCCCGCCGGCAACCCGCAGGACAGCACCCGTCCGGCATCCGGCACCACGCCGGGCGGCCCTGTCGCCGGGCAGTCGCGCGGATCCAACCAGCAGCCCAAAACCGATACGCGCGGCGCCAGCCCAACCTCCAGGGGCGGAAAGACCTCCGGCAAGGCCACGACCAAAACCAGGACCGGGAAATCGGAGTGGGGAGTCTTCCGCACCGTCGTCGTCCTGGTGGGCCTCGTCATCGCCGGCTTCGGAGCGTACTACCTGATTACCGGGACGGGCGGCCTTCCCGAGGCCGACCAGGCAAGTTCCAACCCCACCCTGGAAAACCAGTTCCGGTTCTTCGCGGCCATGATGGTGGGGGTCGGCGCGGCGTTCATCACCATCGCCGTGAAATTCGAATGGGCCAACATGTTGTGGCTGGTCTGCCTGATGGTGTTCATCGGCGGTATCGGCCGCGTCCTGTCGTGGGCCTTCTCCGGCACCCCGCACTTCATGATGATCATCCTGATGGTCATCGAACTCGCCTTCCCGGCGGCACTGCTCGTCTGGCACCGGTATATTGCCAAGACCACCGAAATCCGCAATGAATACGCAGCCCGCGGCTAACACCGGCTGTCGGCACCGAACCACCCGGGCCCGCCCGGCACCGGTTCACAACGAAAGAGGAGATGCGTGTACTACTGGACTGACCTGGCCAGTGTTCCGAATGGTTTTGGTCCATCGGTGGTCACCATCGGCAACTTCGACGGCGTCCACTGCGGACACCAGCGCGTGCTGCAGCAACTGGTCGCCGCGGCCGAAGCCCACCACGCAGCAGCGGTGGTCATCTCGTTCGAACCGCACCCGGCCAAGGTGCACCGGCCGGAGCAGGCGCCCGAACTCATCATGGGGCTCGAGGACCGCGTCGAGACGCTGGCCACCACCGGTATCCAGGCGCTGCTGATGATGCACTACACGCTGGAACTGGCAGCAAATACGCCGGAAGAATTTGTTCAGAAGGTCTTCGTCGATACGCTCAACGTGCGCGCGGTGGTCATCGGGCACGACGTCCGGTTTGGCCGCGACAACAGCGGTGATCTGGGCACCATGCGTGAACTTGGCCAGAAGCTCGGGTTCGAGGTCATTGTCATCGACGATTTCGGCGCCAGCCCCACTGCCCCGACCGAGGCCGACGGCGACCGGCGGTGTTCCTCCACCTGGGTGCGCGAGGCGTTGGAAGACGGCGATGTCGCCACCGCCGCGCGGATCCTCGGACGGCCACACCGGATGCGCGGCGAAGTGGTCCACGGCGCGGCCCGCGGACGCGAGCTGGGCTACCCGACCGCCAACCTGTCCCCAGCGTCCGGCGGGTACATCCCCGCCGACGGGATCTACGCCGGCTGGCTCGTCGACGAAGCGGGCACCCGCTGGCCCGCCGCCATTTCCGTGGGATCGAATCCCACCTTCGAAGGGGTGAGCCGGCAGGTGGAGGCCCACGTCATAGACCGGCCCCCGGAAGAGGTCTCTGACTTCGACCTCTATGGGCAGACCGTCATCGTGGAGTTCACCTGTCGGCTTCGCGGGATGGTGGCCTATACGGGGCCGGATGCCCTGATCGCGCAGATGCGGCTCGACGTCGGGCAGACCCGTACGGTCCTTTCGACAGAACAACGCCTCAGCAGGTAAACTAGACCGTGGATCCGGCTGCAGTCCGTGGTGGCTGGATCTTTCTGTGTCTGTGATGCGGCGGGTGACCTCCGCGCAGGCCAGGGAACTTGTTCACGGTACAACTCTAGGAGTTATTGTGGCCCTTGACGCCGCTATCAAGCAGGAAATCATTAAGGAATATGCAACCGGGGAAGCCGACACAGGCTCACCTGAGGTGCAGATTGCCATGCTGTCCCGCCGTATTCTCGACCTGACCGAACACCTCAAGATGCACAAGCACGACCACCACACGCGTCGTGGCCTGCTCTTGATGGTTGGACGCCGCCGTCGTCTGCTGGACTACCTGCGCAAAACCGACATCACGCGCTACCGTACGCTCATTGAGCGTCTCGGCCTGCGCCGCTAGTCAGACATGTGGGGCGGCGCCTTCCTTGAGGGAAGGAGCCGCCTTCCACCTGTGGCCTCCGGCCACACGAACAACTAAAAACACATTGGAGCCAGGCAGGTACCGCGCATTCGCGGTCCTCGGTAGTGGTCTCCGGGAGCAGACGGCCGTGCAGCACTAGACAGTGCAGCGCACGCGAGAGTCCCCGTGGATCTCGATCGAAGACCGGGTGCGAGAATCACCGCATAGAAAGGTGATCAGGTTCCGGCAGGGCACCAGCCCCAACAGAAACGGAGGTGACTCTCTATGGAGGGTCCCGAAATTCAATTCGCCGAAGCCGTGATTGACAACGGCCGGTTCGGCAAGCGCACCGTACGGTTCGAAACCGGTCGTCTTGCACAGCAAGCAGCCGGCGCCGTCATGGTGTACATCGATGAAGACACAGCACTGCTGTCAGCAACCACCGCCGGCAAGCACCCCCGCGAAGGCTTCGACTTCTTCCCCCTGACCGTGGACGTCGAGGAGCGCATGTACGCCGCAGGGCGTATCCCAGGCTCCTTCTTCCGCCGCGAAGGCCGTCCCTCCACCGAGGCGATCCTCGCCTGCCGGTTGATGGACCGCCCGCTGCGCCCGGCCTTCGTGAAGGGCCTCCGCAACGAGGTCCAGATCGTCGTCACCGTCCTGGCGATCAACCCCGACGTGCGATACGACGTCGTCGCCATCAACGCAGCCTCCATGTCCACCCAGCTCTCCGGCCTCCCGTTCTCGGGTCCGATCGGCGGTGTCCGCGTGGCACTCGTTTCCGATGGCAGCGGCCAGGACCAGTGGATCGCGTTCCCAAAGCACTCCGAACTGGAGAACTCGGTCTTTGACATGGTCGTCGCTGGCCGCGTCGTCACCGGACCAGAGGGCGACGACGTCGCCATCATGATGGTCGAAGCCGAAGCGACCGACAATTCGTGGAAGCTCATCAAGGAAGACGGCGCCACAGCACCGACCGAAGAGATCGTCGCCGACGGCCTGGAAGCGGCAAAGCCGTACATCCGCGCCCTCTGTGACGCGCAGGCTGACCTTGCCGGCCGCGCCGCCAAGCCGACCGTCGACTTCCCGGTCTTCCTCGACTACCAGGACGACGTCTTCGCGGCAGTCGAATCGGCAGCTGCAGCCAAGCTGACCGAGGTCTTCCAGATCGCTGACAAGAAGGAGCGCGATCTCGCCTCCGACGCCCTCAAGGACAGCGTCACCGCTGACCTCGCCGGGCAGTTCGAAGGCCGCGAAAAGGAGCTCTCAGCTGCTTTCCGGTCCGTCACCAAGAGCGTGGTCCGCCAGCGCATCCTCAAGGACCAGATCCGTATTGACGGCCGCGGCTTGAGCGACATCCGTCAGCTCACCGCCGAGGTGGAGGTGCTGCCTCGCGTCCACGGTTCGGCGATCTTCGAGCGCGGCGAAACCCAGATCATGGGTATCACCACGCTGAACATGCTCAAAATGGAGCAGCAGATTGACTCGTTGTCGCCGGTAACGCGCAAGCGCTACATGCACAACTACAATTTCCCGCCCTACTCCACCGGTGAAACCGGCCGCGTCGGTTCGCCGAAGCGCCGCGAAATCGGTCACGGTGCCCTCGCGGAACGCGCCCTCATGCCGGTCCTGCCGAGCCGTGAGGAATTCCCCTACGCGATCCGCCAGGTCTCCGAGGCGCTGAGCTCCAACGGCTCGACGTCGATGGGCTCCGTCTGCGCCTCAACCCTGTCGCTGCTCAACGCCGGTGTGCCCCTGAAGGCACCCGTCGCCGGTATCGCCATGGGCCTGGTGTCCGACGTCGTCGACGGTCAGACCCGCTACGCGGCACTGACCGACATCCTCGGCGCCGAAGATGCTTTCGGCGACATGGACTTCAAGGTTGCCGGTACCGCCGAATTCGTCACAGCCATCCAGCTGGACACCAAGCTCGACGGGATTCCCGCCTCCGTGCTCGCGGCAGCACTGAAGCAGGCCCGCGAAGCCCGTCTGCACATCCTGGGTGTCCTGGAGGCAGCCATCGACGTGCCGGACGAGCTCTCCGAGTTCGCGCCACGCATCATCTCGGTGAAAATCCCGGTTGACAAGATCGGCGAGGTCATTGGTCCCAAGGGCAAGATGATCAACCAGATCCAGGAAGACACCGGCGCTGACATCTCGATCGAAGATGACGGCACCGTCCTGATCGGCGCCACCAACGGTGGTGCGGCCGAGGCTGCACGTGCCGCGGTGAACGCCATCGCCAACCCTCAGATTCCTGAGATTGGCGAGCGGTACCTGGGTACGGTCGTCAAGACCACCACCTTCGGTGCCTTCGTCTCCCTGACTCCGGGCAAGGATGGGCTCCTGCACATCTCCGAGCTGCGGAAGCTGGCCAACGGCAAGCGCGTCGACAACGTCGACGACATCGTTTCGGTGGGCCAGAAGGTCCAGGTCGAAATCACCAAGATCGACGACCGCGGAAAGCTGTCGCTCTCCCCAGTTGTTGCCGACGACGCTGCCGCTGACGATGCTTCAGCAGACTCAGCTGCATCGGTCGGTTCAACAGAGGGTGACGACAACTAACGAATGGTTGTATCAGCTAACAACGCCTCCGGTCCTGTTCCCGACACGTCGTCGGGAGCAGGGCCGTTGGTCGTTTCACAAGAGAATCGTACCGGGCCGACGTCGATCGTCCTGCCGCTGTTGCCCACCCCCGCGCCCTCAGCCGACGGCACTGACGCCGGCCAGGATCCGACGCTTGTCGCCGGAACGCTGGGCGGCGCCGTCGTGCGCCGGTCGGTGCTCCCCGGCGGGGTCCGCGTGCTGACCGAGGCGATGCCCGGTCAGCGGTCGGCGACCATCGGTTTCTGGGTGGGGGTCGGGTCACGGGACGAGGCCGAAGGCCAGCACGGCTCCACCCATTTCCTGGAGCACCTGCTGTTCAAGGGCACCACGCGGCGCACCGCGCTGGAAATCGCCGAGGCCTTCGATGAGGTGGGCGGCGAATCGAATGCCGCCACCGCGAAAGAGCACACCTGCTACTTCGCCCGGGTCCTTGACGCCGACCTGCCGATGGCGATCGACGTGATTGCGGACATGGTCACGTCAGCAGTGATCGACGCCGACGAGCTGGAGCAGGAACGCGACGTCATTCTCGAGGAAATTGCGATGGACAGCGATGACCCCGCCGACGTCGCCCACGAAGAGTTCGTCGGGGCGGTGCTCGGGTCCCACCCGCTGGGCCGCCCCATCGGTGGCACTCCCGACGCCATCAAGGCGGTGCCCCGCGACTCGGTACTGGCGCATTACCGCCAGTACTACCGGCCGTCGGAACTGGTCGTCACCGCGGCCGGAGGACTGGACCACGACGTGGTCTGTGGCCTGGTACTCGACGCGTTGCGGACCGCCGGCTGGACCCTGGAGGCCGAGGCGCTACCCGTCGCCCGTCGGTCGGCTACGCCGGTGCCGATTGAAAGCACCGGGGGGATCCGGGTCATCCGGCGCGCTGTAGAGCAGGCGAACATCCTGGTCGGCTGCCCGTCCATCACCGCGACCGACGGCCGCCGGTTCGTGATGAGCGTGCTGAACGCTGTCCTGGGGGGTGGCATGTCGTCGCGGCTGTTTCAGGAGATCCGGGAGAAGAGAGGACTGGTCTATTCGACCTACTCGTTCTCCGCCTCCTACGCGGATGCTGGCTACTTCGCCATGTATGCGGGGTGCTCGCCGGCGAAGACCGGTCAGGTGATCGGGTTGCTCGGCGCTGAGCTGGACCGGCTCGCGGCTGATGGCATCTCAGCCGAGGAACTGCGCCGCGCCGTCGGGCAGCTCTCCGGTGGCATGGTGCTGGCGCTTGAGGACAGCGGGTCGCGGATGTCGCGGCTCGGCAGGGCCGAACTGGTGTCGGGGGAGTTCCTCGGCCTGGATGAGGTTCTGGCCCGGGTCAACGCCGTCACCGAAGAGCAGGTACGGGAACTGGCCGCCGAACTGGCTGCAGCGCCGCGCACCATCACCGTCGTCGGGCCGTTTGATACCCCGGCGGATTTCGGTCACTAGTCGGCCGGAACACGCTTAAGCCATCAGCGACGCACCCCGCCCGGGGCGCGTCGCCGGTGCTTAAGGCTGATGACGCAGGGGTGGGGCGTAGGTTTGTTAGCCGCCGGCGAAGGGCGGCAGGATGTCCAGGACGTCGCCGACAACGAGCACCCGGTTGCGGTCCCGGGCGGCCACCTCGTTCAGGAGGAAGCTGCTCCGGGCAATCACCTCGGGCATCGCCGGCCCGCCAACCCGAACCGGTAGCGGGTAGCGGGCCGTGATGTGCTCCAGCACCGCGTCGAGTGACGCCGGGCCGAGGTCGAGGCGCTCTTCTGCCATACCGGCTGCGGCTTGCGCGGCGCCGAAGTATCGAACCAGCATCTAGCCGCCTATCGCGCTCATGCTGCGGTCCGGCTGCACAAAGTCGGCCGACCCCAGCCCCACATGGCCCATTCCGTGCGCCTTGGGCTTGGCCCACATGGCGTCCTGCCAGCGGGCGGCGATGGCGTCGTCGTCGGCGTCTGAGCGCAGCAGGTCCCGCAGATCGGTCTCTTCGCGCGAGAACAGGCAGCTCATGATCTTGCCCTCGGCGGTGACCCGGGTACGCCGGCAGTCGGCGCAGAACGGCTCGGTCACCGACGCGATAATGCCGACGGTCCCGACGACGATGTCGGGTGCCGCGATCCGGCGCACCTCCCAGCGTTCGGCGGGAGCGCCGTCGCGGTTGCGGGGGTCGGGCGTCAACACAAACTGGCGCTCCAGGAGGGTCCGCATCTCCAGGGCGGTGATCATACCGTCGCGGGTCCACCCATGATCGGCGTCCAGGGGCATCTGTTCGATGAAACGCAGCTCGAAGCCCTTGGACACCGCCCACTCAAGAAGATCCGGTGCTTCCTCGTCGTTGATGCCGCGCATCAGGACGGCGTTGATCTTGACGAGACCCAGCCCCACCTCGGCTGCAGCCTCAATACCGCGCAGGACCCGGTCCAGGAACGGGCGGCGGGTGAGCTGGGCGAACGTGTCGGGGTGCAGGGAATCCATTGACACGTTGATCCGGCTCAGGCCGGCATCCTTGAGGGCGCGGGCCTTCTTGTCCAGGCCCAGGCCGTTGGTCGTCATGGAGATCGGCAGGTCGGCGTGATTGGCGCGGATGTCTCCGATGATCTGCAGCAGGTCGGCGCGGACCAGAGGCTCGCCACCTGTCAGACGCAATTCACGCACACCGAGGGTGTCGACGCCGATCCGCACCAGTCTGACAATTTCCTCGCGGGACAAGACAGCCGATTTCTGCAGCCAGTCCAGTCCTTCGGCGGGCATGCAGTAGGTACAGCGCAGATTGCATTTATCTGTCAACGACAGCCGCATGTCAGTGGCCTTCCGGCCAAAACTATCCATGAGCCCCGGCCCGGCATCGGTGGGGCGTTGGACCCCGAGATGCGGCATTCCCAGTTCAATTCCCATCCTTCGAGATTACGCCCTTTCAGCTGCGGTCTCTATTTCGGGTGCGTCCGACAGGTCACGGGAATCCCCGATTCCTTACAGAACACGAACAAATTACCCGCCAGCGGGTAAACGGGAGGTTGATGCAGCCGGAGAAATCTAGGATAGGAGGGTGTCCACCCCCTCGAAAGTGCCGCGCAACGCCCATCCCGGCGACCTTCCGCCGGGGCAACGACGAATCCTGGTCGTTGAGGACGAATCGGTGCTCCGCCAGGTGGTGCGGGATTACCTGCTCAAGGAAGGATTTGCTGTGGACACAGCGGCCGATGGGGTCACGGCCCTGCATCTCGCCCAGACCAGCAGGCCGGACCTCATGATCCTTGACCGGATGCTGCCCGGCCTGGATGGGATGGAAGTTTGTCGGCGGATCCGTTCTGCCCCCGCCTACCCTTCGGGCCGGACCCTTCCAATCATCATGCTCACCGCGCTCGGAACTCTGGACGACCGCGTCCATGGGCTGGAAGCCGGCGCGGATGACTATCTGACAAAACCCTTCTCGCCCCGTGAACTGGTGCTCAGGGTCCACTCAGTGCTGCGTAGAGGAACTCCTGACACCAGCCCTGACCAACCTGTCGACGTCGCCGGGTTCCGGCTGGACCCCGCAGCCCGGACCGTCGAACACCGTGGGACCGAGTTGAACCTGACCGTGCGGGAGTACGAACTATTGGCCTGGTTCCTGCATCATCCCCGGCAGGTGTTCACCCGTGACGAGCTGATCCGCTCCGTCTGGGGGTGGGAATTCGGTGACCTTTCAACGGTGACCGTCCATGTCAGGCGGGTCAGGGAGAAAATCGAAGTGGACCCCACCAGTCCCCGCCTGCTGCAGACCGTCTGGGGGGTCGGCTACCGCTTCAACGCGGCCGGAGCCGGACCTGGGGCCGGTTCAGCAGCGACCGGGGGAGGCAGCGATGACCACTGACCAGCTGCTCTCGATCGTCTCGCTAGCCCTCCTTTGGGCGGTGGTGATCGGTGCTGCGACGTTCGCCCTGCTGCGGCTGCTGCGCCGTTCATCCCTGGTGGTCCAGTTCTGCCTGGTGCTGTTCGCGACCATCGGGGTCCTCGTGGCGGGCATGATCAGCGCCGTCAACGCCATGGTGATCACCGCCCTGGACCTGCAGATCATGTGGTACATCATCGGTGTGGCGTCGCTAGTAGCGTTCGGCCTGTCCCTGCTGTTGGGGACGCGGGTTGCACGGAACGCGGTGCAGTTGGCGACGGCGGCGCGCAGCATCGGGGCGGGAGAGACAATCCAGCTCGGCCCAGAATCCATGAGCTCGGAGCTGGCATCCCTGGCACAGGAACTGAAAAGGACGAGCGCCCGGCTGGAACAGTCACGCCGTCGGGAAGCAGCAATCGAGGATTCACGCCGGAAGATGGTCACCTGGATATCCCACGATCTGCGGACCCCGCTGGCGAGCATGAGGGCCATGGCAGAGGCCCTCGAAGACGGCCTTGCCGCCGACGTCTCCGGCTACCACTCCCAGCTCATCTCCCAGACCGACCAGATGGCGGTGATGATCAACGGACTGCTCGAGCTGTCAAAAATCCAGGAGGGTAGCCTGCACCTGTCGTCTGAGCCGCTCCACCTGTACGACGTGGTGAGCGACGCCATCGCCGATCTGATGCCGCTGGCAGCGCAGCGGGGCGTTGCCGTTGAGGGCGACGGAGGGGACAACCCGATAGTGCCCGGCGACGGGCCGATGATGTCCAGGGCGGTCCGCAACCTGATCCTCAACGCCATCCTCTACACCGGGGAAAAAACCAGGGTCAGGATCGGCCTGTCCAGGCTGGGCGACAATGCGGTGCTCACGGTGGCTGACGAATGCGGGGGGATCGCCGTCGACGACCTGGACCAGGTCTTTATCGCCGGTTGGCAGAAGAATCCCCGACGAGAAACAGGCGGCTACACCGGAACCGGTGTGGGGCTCAGCGTGGCCGCCGGAATCATCGGCGCGCACCGCGGAAGCCTCGCCGTCGAGAACACCCTCGACGGCTGCTGCTTCACAGCTGTGCTTCCCCTGGCCGGGTACGGAGACGACGGCGACACCCCCACCAGCACAGTGGATAGCGCGGGTACCCCCGGTATCTCCAGCACAGTAGAGAGAGAGCACTGAGATGGCGCGGACCAAAGGCTGGGCAGCCCTCACCGGCATGATTGCGGTGGCTATCGCGGTGATTGCGGCCGAGCTGACAGCAGCACTGGCAAGCCCCTCCCTCTCCCCGGTGACAGCGACCGGCTCCACGGTCATCGATGTGCTCCCGCCGGGAGTGAAGGATTGGGCGATCGAAACGTTCGGCACAGCCGACAAGCTCGTGTTCCTCATCACCATGTTGATGGTCATTGCCGTAGTGGCGGCGGGCGCCGGGATGCTTGAGTACCGGTGGCGCCGCGCCGGGGCCGCAGTAGTGCTCGCGTTCGGGCTGGCCGGGATCGCAGCGGTCGCCACCCGACCTCAGTCATCGACGGCATCGTTCGCGGCCCCGGTGGTCGCGCTGGTGCTCGGCGTCATGCTGATCAGCATCCTGATCGACAGGCTGCTGGCGTGGCAGCCCCGGCGGGACAACGGGGACGCCGTAAGCCCCGGGCCGGTGGCGCGGCGGCGTTTCCTGGCCGGGGTGGGCGTCGGGGGTGCCGTGGCAGTAGTCACCGGCGCCGCGGCCGCCGGAGTGCGGAACAGCCAGTCGCTGGTGACCCGGGCCCGGGAGCTGATCGTGCTCCCCACGCCGAGACCGACGGCGAGCGCCGACCCGGCCGCCACCGCGGTCATCCCTGCCGGGGCCGATCTCGGCGTCGACGGAGTCCCGCCCCTCGTCACCCCGAACGACGACTACTACCGGATCGACACCGCCCTGGTAGTGCCGGTCGTCGACCCGCACTCCTGGCGGCTGCGGGTGACCGGCATGGTGAAACAGGAGGTCGAGCTAACCTTCGACGAGCTTCTCGCCCTGCCCCTGGTAGAGCGCTACATCACCCTCGCCTGCGTCTCGAACGTGGTCGGTGGGGACCTGATTGGTAACGCCAAGTGGCTCGGCTGGCCCGTGCGCGAACTGCTGGCTCGGGCAGGTGTGCAGGACGGCGCCGACATGGTGCTGTCCCGCAGCATCGACGGGTTCACCGCCAGCACCCCACTGGCAGCGATGACCGATGACCGGGACGCGCTGATCGCCGTCGGGATGAACGGGGAAACCCTCCCGATGGAGCACGGCTTCCCGGTGCGCCTGGTGGTGCCCGGACTGTACGGGTTCGTGTCCGCGACCAAATGGGTAACCGAGTTGAGGGTGACCCGCTACGACGACGACGTCGCCTACTGGTCCACGCGCGGTTGGTCCGAGCGTGGCCCAGTCAAGACCTCATCAAGGATTGACGTGCCCCGGAACAATGCCACGGTGCCGGCGGGAACCGTGACGATCGCCGGCTACGCCTGGGCCCAGCACCGCGGAATCGAGACGGTGGAGGTGAGGGTTGACGGCGGGCAGTGGCAGCAGGCCCGCCTCGGGTCTGAAATTTCCAGGGACACCTGGCGTCAGTTCTCCGCCGACGTGGATCTGGAACCGGGGACCCACAGCGTGCAGGTGCGGGCCACCGATGCCACTGGCACCAGCCAGGAGGAGAGCCTGGCGCCGGTGGCCCCCGACGGCGCCACGGGACTCCACACCGTGTCGTTCACCGTTTCCTGACCATCCCGCCGCTACCGTCCGCCGGGCACTAGGGTGGAGAACCAGAGGCAATCGTGACGGCAAGTAGGGACCCCATGATCAGAAGCGTCGAGGAACATCAACAGGCCGTGCTGGGGCTGCTCCGCTACAGCAGCAGCTACCCCGCCGGCCACCGGTCCGACGACGACGAGGTCACCGAGCGGGTACGGTTGGCCGACGCCCGCGGACGGGTGCTGGACTCCGACCTGCTGGCCCCGGTGAGCCTGCCCCCGTTCGACAATTCCCAGATGGACGGGTACGCCGTCCACGAGGCAGATCTCGGCTCGGCGGGCGACCCGGCTGGGCGAACCCTGAGCGTCGGCGCGCCCATCCCCGCCGGGATCGAACCGCCGGAGCTGGTGCAGGGCACGGCGGCGCCCATCATGACCGGTGCCATGATCCCGCGGGGCACGGGCGCCGTCGTTCCCATCGAACGGGTGACTCCAGCCCAGTTCTACTCGGCCGAAGACTACGACTCGGGCGAGGAGCTGACCGTCGGCCTGCCCGGCACAGTCGAATCCGGAGCGTTCATCCGCCGGACCGGCAGCGACATCGCCGCCGGGACCGTCGCGCTTGCCGCCGGTACGCTGCTTGGCCCGGCCCAGCTGGGGCTCCTCGCCGCCTGCGGTGTGGCCAGCGTCCCGGTGCGCCGCCCGTTCACCGTCCTGCTGCTGACCACCGGCGACGAAGTCCAGGAGCCCGGGAGCACGCCGCAACCCGGGAAGATTTTCGACGCCAACACCACCCTCCTGGAAACCGCGCTCCTCGACGCTGGCGCCGCCGTCGTCAGGCACCGGCTGATGGACGACAACCCGACGCTCCTGCGGGAAGCTCTCTCCGCCGTCGCCAGCAGCGGCATCCACCTGATCCTCACCACCGGCGGGATCAGCCAGGGTGCCTATGAGGTGGTGAAACAGGCGCTGGCCAATAGCAGCGTCGAGTTCCTCGCGGTCGCTATGCAACCCGGCGGACCGCAGGCGCTCGGGACGATCGGCGGGGTTCCGTTCCTCGGTTTCCCCGGCAACCCGGTCAGCGCTCTCGTATCCTTCGAAATGTTCCTCCGGCCGGCACTCACCGCCGTCGCAGGCGTTCCACACCCTCGGGTGTCGCTGATCGCCGCCCTTGAAAACGACGTGACATCACCGGAAGCGAAACACCAGGTCAGGCGGGGCTGGTACACCCCCCGGGCGGCAGCGGGGGAGCCGGTCGGAACGGTTAGGCTGATAGGCGGCCCCGGATCGCACCTGATCCACGCGTTGGCGGAATCGAATGTGCTGGTGCACCTGCCCGTGGGCACCGGGAACCTCACAGCAGGGGACCTGGTGTCGGTCTGGCTGGTGGATGGAGTGCAGGGTAGCCCCGCGTTCGGGATCCCGGCGTCGCACCCGCTCGCCACCGAAGGCACACGATTTTGAAGCATGACAGTGAGGACAGCATGACCGAGAACACCGGCCCGGCGTCGCTCAGCCATGTGCGCGAGGACGGCAGCGCGCACATGGTTGACGTGTCAGCCAAGACCGAAACGCCGCGCGAGGCCACCGCGCAAGCCGTCCTGCGCACCACCGCCGAGGTGGTGGGCCTGATCACCGCCGGCGGGCTCCCCAAGGGTGACGCGTTGGCTGTCGCCCGGGTGGCCGGGATCATGGCCGCCAAGCAGACCTCCTCGTTGATCCCGCTGTGCCATCCGCTGCCGCTGAGCAAAATCACCGTCGACTTCAGCGCCGCCGACAACACGGTCACTATCACCTGCCTGGTCAAGACGACGGCGGTCACCGGCGTCGAAATGGAAGCACTGACCGGGGCGTCGCTGGCAGCTCTGGCGCTCTACGACATGATCAAGGCCGTGGACAAGCGCGCCGTCATCACCGACACGCGGGTACTGGCGAAGTCCGGCGGCAAAAGCGGGGACTGGACGGCATGACCGGGCCGCGCACCGCAGCAGTAATCATCGCGTCCACCCGGGCCGCCGCCGGGATCTACCAGGACGAGTGTGGCCCGGTCATCCTCGGCTGGCTGCTGGAGAACGGTTTCGCGGCGGAGCAGGCACACGTGGTGCCCGACGGCGACCAGGTGGGCCTGGCGATCGGTGCGGCACTCACCGGTTCACCCTCGGTGCTCATCACCAGCGGCGGGACCGGGCTCAGCCCCGACGATGTCACCCCCGAACAAACCGCACCGTACCTCCAGCGGTATCTGCCCGGCATCATGGAATCCGTCCGCCGCGTCGGTACCGAAAAGGTGCCGACGGCGGCGCTCAGCCGGGGCCATGCCGGTACCGCGGGCACCACCTTCGTCATCAACCTGCCCGGCTCGCCCGGCGGGGTCAAGGACGGCCTGGCCGTCCTCAAACCGCTGCTGGGGCACATCTGCTCCCAGCTGGAAGGAAAAAGTGAACACTAGCAGTGTGGTGCATGTGTCCCTCGCGCAGCACAGCATCAGTCTCGACGAGGCCCTCGCGCGGGTCGACGCTGCGGACTGCGGCGCTGTGGTCGGGTTCGGCGGCGTGGTCAGGAATCACGACGGCGGCCGAGAAGTCACCTCCCTGAGCTACACGGCGCATCCCAGTGCCGGGCGGATCATCGCCGGGATCGCCGACGAGATCGCCGCCCGGTATGACGGCGTCCGGATCTGGGTGGCACACCGCGTCGGCCCGTTGGCTATCGGTGATCCTGCGCTGGTGGCAGCAGTCGCCTCCGCGCATCGCGGCGAGGCCTTCGCCGCGTGCTCGGAACTGGTGGACACAGTCAAGGAGAGGGTCCCCATCTGGAAAGAACAGTTCTTCACCGACGGTACCGTCGAATGGGTCGGGGCCGGCAGTGCAGCCTCCACCGGTGGCGGCACTGAACCTCCGGCCGCCGGGGCGGACTCCTGACCCAAATGGGCAGGAGAGTAGCTGATCAGTAGGGTTGGGTGTTATGACTGAACAACTTGCCGTCGCCGTGCTGGGAGCCGCCGGGCGGATGGGGTCGGAAGCGGTCAAAGCCATCGACGCCGCGCCGGACCTTGACCTCGTCGCCGCCCTGGGGCGGCACGATTCGCTGGACACCCTCGTGGCCGCCGGCGCGCAGTGCATCGTTGATCTGTCGGTGCCCGACGCGACGCTCGCGAACGTGACATTCGCCGTCGAACGCGGCATCCACGCCGTGGTGGGCACCACCGGCTGGGACGAGCCCAGCCTGGACCGGCTCCGCACCCTCCTGGTCGACCACCCGGCGACCGGCGTGTTGATCGCCCCCAACTTTGCGCTCGGCTCGGTACTCGCCACCGCTTTTGCCGCCCGCGCCGCCCGATATTTCGAGTCGGTGGAGATTATCGAACTGCACCACCCCGACAAGATCGATGCGCCCTCCGGCACTGCCGTCCGGACGGCAACCCTGATCGCCCAGACCCGCCGCGAAGCCGGCCTCCCGCTGAGTCCCGACGCGACCACCAGTGAGCGTGACGGTGCCCGCGGCGCCGACGTCGACGGCGTCCGGGTGCATTCGGTGCGGCTGCGCGGTCTGGTGGCGCACCAGGAAGTGCTCCTGGGCGGCGCGGGGGAGCAGCTCACCATCCGTCATGATTCGTATCACCGCGAGTCGTTTATGCCCGGCGTCCTGCTGGGTGTCCGCGGCGTCGCATCCCACCCCGGCCTGACGGTGGGGCTGGACGGCTACCTCGATCTGGAAGCGTGAGCCGCATGGCTGAAACTGTTGGATTCTTCGGCACCCTGAAGCGCCACCGTGCCAAGGTGGGGGTGGCCCTGGTGAGCCTGCTGCTCGTCTTCTGGCTCGTCGTCGCCCTGCAACGCAGCATCATCCTCCTGGCCGACCCCGATCTGGTGGCCAAGGCCCTGGGACTCGCCTATCTCTTGCTGCCGTTGATCGGCGGCTGGGCCATGATCCGCGAACTCCTGTTCGGGCTGCAGACGTCGAAGATGGCCAACGACCTCGACGCCGAAGGGAGGCTACCCATCGACGACCTCCCCCGGACTCCCGCTGGCCGGATTGTCAGGTCGGCGGCCGACGCCCGGTTCCCCGAATACCAGGCGGAAGTAGAAGCGGCACCTGAGGACTGGCGGGGCTGGTTCAGGCTCTCCTGCGCCTACGACGCAGCCGGGGACAGGACCCGTGCCCGGCGCTCCATGCGGACGGCCGGGAAACTGTACGCAACAGCCCGCTAACCTCCCGTGGCGGGTGCACCCGGTTGGCTCCGCGGCAGAAGATCCATAGTGTCGCCCCATGGGGACTGAGAGAGACGATACGGACCGGGTCATCATCACCGAAGTGGGTGCGTCAGGTGATCGTCAGGCAACACACGGCGACGACGGCAACTACGGTGAGGCGGGGCAGCGCCGGACCGATGATGGGACCACCCGGCACCGCGTCACGGGTAAACGGTCGGTCAACCCGTTCTTCATGGCAGCCTGGTTGCTGGCCCTCCTGATGGTGGTGGCGGGAGTGTCGTCGGTGGTGTTCTCCCTACAGGGGATGAATCCTTACGCCATGTTCATCCCCGCACCAGATGGCATCAGCGAATCGACCAGCTACCAGATCCTGATGAGTCTGCTGATCAGCCCGGTCGGTGCCGGTCCGTTGCTGCTCGTGGCCGGCTGCATGCTGGCCGGGATTCTCCTGACAGTCCACGGCGTCAATCACGCCCGCCGCCGCTCCGAGCCAGCGTCAGCTGCCCGGGCCTGACCGAGCCGTCCGGGACGCACCCGAGGTGACCAGCTCCAACGGCCCGCGGGCATTGACCTTCAGGAAGAGCACCCCCAGGACGACGAAGACGGCCACCTGTCCCCAGTAGACCAGAGACGGTTCCGGCACGGGATTCTGGGCGTCGACAATGCTCATGGTCCAGATATGCAGGGTGTACAGGGTCAGGGTCATCGCGCCCGCCGCGGACAAGGGGAGCAGCGCGGATTCAAACCGCCGGGTCGCGAGCAGGCATAGCCCGATCACCAGGGCAGCCGTCCCGCTGGTGTGCAGCAGATCCAGCGGAGAGCCCGAATGGGGGGCGCTGACCGCCAACCACCACCACGAGCCCGACTGGTCAACACCGGTCAGGCTGACGTTCATCATCGCCTCCAGCGGGTACCGGCTGCCGTCGGGGGTCTGCAATAGTGCCGTCAGGCCGCCGGCCGGTCCCAGCAGGTAGCCGCTGGCCGCCTTCGCCGCAAGGGCCACTGCGGCACCGGAAACGACGAGTCCCAGCTGCACACGAAGGTCTCTCAGCGGCAGCCGACCGACGGCCATCCCGATCAGGAGGTAGCTCAGCCATTGCAGCGCCGGGTAGTAGCCGGTCACCGTGATGTCAGCCAGCAGGGTTGCCGGTTCAAGCAGCGTTTCAAACAGGGGGTTACCGCCCACCGATGGCGGGCTGACGGTGTCCGCGATCCACGGCCGCAGCAGGTACGCGGCGACGGGGGAGAGGAGCACCCACCCGGCAGCCCACCACGCGAGGCGCCGCAGGGGCATCGACACGAACGGCAGGGCAAGCAGGAACAGCACCCCATAGTGGAACAGGATGATGGCAATGTTGGTTTCCAGTCCGCCAAGCATCAGCCCGATCAGCATGATCACCGCGGCCCGGGCTGCGATACCCCGGCGGTCCATCCCCAACGACGGGCGGTTATGGATCCGGTGCCCTCCGGTCAGCAAGGCCAGGCCAAGTCCGGCGACGACGGCGAACAGGGCCGATGCCCGCCCGGAGAAGACCAGCGCCACCCAGGTGGCGGTCGCGCTACCCGGAACATAGAGGGGGAAAATGTGGGTGCTCATCATCCCGAAAAGAGCCACGCCGCGGGCGGCGTCGACTCCGCTCAGTCGACGGGTTGCCTTGCCAGATACCATGACCTGATCGTCTCACGGCGGGGAGTCGCACCGCGGCGGGGATGCGTGGCGGGCGCCAATCAGTGCCGAAGCGGGTAACGTTTTACCCATGGCTCACACCGACACCCGCACCCTTCCCTTCGGCACCCTGGCCATAGCGATGGTGACCCCGTTCCACGCTGACGGCAGCGTTGACTTCGAGGCCACCGCCCAGCTCGCTAATCAGCTGGTCGACGACGGCTGCGACGGGCTGGTGATCTCCGGTACCACCGGAGAGACGTCAACGCTCGAGGACCAGGAGAAGGAAGACCTCTTCCGGGTAGTCGTCGAAACGGTGGGCGGGCGTGCCAAGGTCATCGCCGGCACTGGCACCAACCACACCTCGCACTCCATCGAGATGGCGCAGCGCGCCGTGCGCGCCGGCGTCGACGGTCAACTGGTGGTGACCCCCTACTACAACAAGCCCACCCAGGCCGGTGTGCTGGCCCACTTCGAGGCGGTCGCCGAAGCCACGGATCTGCCCATCATGATCTACGACATTCCGGGCCGGTCCGGAATCCCGATCCGCACCGAGACCATGATCCGGCTGGCGGACAACCCGAAGATCGTGGCGCTGAAGGACGCGAAAGCTGACTTCGCCGAGATCACCCGGGTGCTCGCCAACACCACCCTCGACGTGTACTCCGGCGACGACGGCCTCACCCTGCCCTGGATGATCGCCGGCGGCGTTGGCGTGGTCAGCGTCAGCGCGCACGTCGCCACTGCCCAGTTCAGAGCCCTGGTCGACGCCGCCGGCGCGGGCGACGTCGACACCGCCCGCCGGATCCACTTCGAGCTTGATCCGGTGGTCCGCGCAGTCATGACCCACCTCCCCGGTACTGTCTCAGCGAAGCAGATCCTCAAAATGCAGGGCCTCATCCCCAACGCTGTGGTCAGGTTGCCCCTCGTAGGGCCCTCCACCACCGAGATGGAGCCCATTCTCGCCGACCTGGCCGAAGCGGGGATGAACTTCGACCGCCCGCGCTCCACCCGCCGCTCGGAGGGAACCCGGGCATGACGGTGTCGGCCGCCACAGCACTCATCGCCCCACCGGACCTCGCGCCGGGCGTGCTGCGCATCGTCCCACTGGGCGGTCTCGGCGAAATTGGCCGGAACATGGCGGTGTTCGAACTGAACGGCAAACTTCTGATCGTCGACTGTGGAGTGCTGTTCCCCGAAGAAACCCAGCCCGGCGTCGACCTGATCCTCCCCGACTTCTCGTACATCGAGGACCGGCTCGACGACGTCGTCGGCCTGGTCCTGACGCACGGTCATGAGGACCACATTGGCGCCGTCCCCTATTTGCTGCGGCACAAGAAAGACATCCCGCTGATCGGCTCCCAGCTCACGCTGGCCCTGATCGAAGCGAAACTGCAGGAACACCGGATCACTCCCTACACCCTCACCGTTACCGAGGGGCAGATTGAGCAGTTCGGCCCGTTCGAATGCGAGTTCGTGGCGGTCAACCACTCCATCCCGGATGCCCTCGCCGTCTTCATCCGCACTGTTGCCGGAAACGTCCTGCACACCGGGGACTTCAAGATGGACCAGCTTCCGCTGGACGGGCGCATCACCGATCTGAGGGCGTTCGCGCGGCTCGGCGAGGAGGGGGTTGACTTGTTCATGGTCGACTCCACGAACGCCGACGTGCCCGGTTTCACCACCGCTGAACGCGAGATCGGCCCGGTCCTGAACCGGCTGTTCGGACAGGTCACCAAACGGGTTATCGTCGCCTCGTTCTCGTCCCACATCCACCGGGTCCAACAGGTACTCGACGCCGCCGAAGCCCACGGGCGCTTCGTCTGCTTCGCCGGGCGATCAATGGTGCGGAACATGACCATCGCCACGAAGTTGGGGTACCTGAAAGTCCCCGACGGAATCCTCGTTGACATCAAGAACGTCGACAGTTTGCCCGACGACAAAGTGGTGCTGATGTCCACCGGGTCCCAGGGGGAGCCGATGGCGGCCCTGTCCCGGATGGCCAACGGCGACCACAGAATCACCGTGGGCAAGGGCGACACGGTGATCCTCGCATCCTCCCTGATCCCCGGCAACGAGAACGCGGTGTTCAGGGTGATCAACGGGCTACTCAAGCTCGGTGCCGACGTCATCCATAAGGGCAACGAGAAGGTCCACGTCTCCGGGCACGCTGCGGCGGGCGAACTGCTCTATTGCTACAACATCATCAGGCCACGCAATGTGATGCCGGTACACGGTGAAACCCGGCACCTGATCGCCAACGCCCGGCTGGCCGAGCAGACCGGCGTCCCCACCGAGAACGTGCTGCTGACCGACGACGGCTCGGTGATCGACCTGGCGAATGGTGTCGCCCGCATCGTTGGGGCGGTGGAATGTGGGTTCGTTTACGTGGACGGGTCGAGCATCGGGGAGATCACCGACGCCGATCTCAAGGACCGCCGCATCCTCGGCGAAGAGGGGTTCATCTCCATCGTCACCGTGGTCAACCGGAGCACCGGAAAGATCGTGTCGGGTCCCGACATTCACGCCCGGGGCTTCGCCGAAGACGACTCGGTGTTCGACGAGATCAAGCCCCAGCTCAACGCGGCACTCGAGGAAGCCGTCATGAGTAACAAGGACCACACCGTGTACCAGTTGCAGCAGGTGGTCCGCAGGGTGATTGGCACGTGGGTGAACCGTCGCTATCGCCGTCGGCCCATGATCATCCCGGTGGTCCTGGAGGCCTAGGCGACCGGGACCCACTGGGCATAGGCCTCGATGCCCACCGAACTCGCTCACCTGGCGGGCAGCTGTGCAGGCGGCAGTGCAGAACCGGCCGCGTATGTCCCGGAAATCCGGGGCGATGTCCGGTACCGTTAGCTCCATGGCGACTCGTACTTCCCCGGGCCCCAGAGGTTCACAGCAGTCGCGCGGTAAGAACACTTCGACTGCTGCGCGTTCAACTTCGGGCCGCAGCGGTGCTACCAAAAGTGGCGGCAGCACCCGGCAACCGACCAAACAGCAGCCCGTGCAGCCCGGTGACACCCTTCCCCTGCCGCTGCGCGCCCTGAGGGGACTATGGATGGGCCTGGCCCACATGGTTGCATCGGGAGTCCGCAAGTTTGGTCATGATGTCCGCCCGGAGAAGGAACTGCGCCGGGATGGCACAGGCCTGTTCCTCATGATTCTTAGCGTTGCCGTTGCCGCAGTCGAGTGGTGGGCACTGACCGGGCCCGGCGCCGACGTCGTGCACGCTGTCGCCGCCGGAACGTTCGGCTGGATGGCGCTGCTGGTGCCGTTCATGCTGCTGATCGGTGCGGTCCGTCTTTTCAGGTACCCCGAGAATCACCGTGCCAACAACCGGGTCGGCATCGGCATGACCATCGCCTTGTTCGCTGGCTCCGGTATCGCGCACCTCTCCGGCGGGGCGCCCGCCCTCGTGGACGGCTTCGAACGCCTGTGGCAGGCCGGGGGAGTGGTTGGCTTCCTGGTTGCTGGCCCGCTGAGCGCTATCCTGACCGTCTGGCCAGTGGTTGTTCTGCTGTCGGTCCTGATCTTTTTGAGCGTGCTTATCGTTACCGCCACCCCCTTCCGGCATATCCCCTCCCGGCTCCGGGCCCTGTATGAACACCTCATGGGGCAGGACCTCATTGACGAGGATCGGCAGAAGAAGGGCGAGCGTGGTGACGGCGAAGCCGCCGACGGGAAGCACGACCAGAGCTACCTCGACGAACGCCCCTCCACCCCCACGAAGAAGCCCAAGCGAAGGATGCGCCTCTTCGGACGTGACCGCGCGGCTGACCGGGAGCAGGCTGAGCTGGACGGCTACGTCGGCGACGAGGCGTTTGAGCGGGCGGTGGTGGACGACGACGTCGATCACGATGCCCAGGACCAGCGGGGGCACCAGGCCGCTGCTCCCACGGAGCCGCGGGTACCGCCGGGGGTCCGTCGTCCCACCCAGCAGGAACGGGCTACCGAGAAGATCAAGCAGGATCACGGTATCCCGGCTGATCCCCACGACCCCGGACACGACCCGGGCGCCCAGAGCCCCGAACCGGCCACCGAAGCCATGGCAGTGCTCCCCACAGCGGTGCCCCGGGTTCCCTCGACCCCCGTGCAACCGCAGGTACCGCCAACCCCCATGCCGCAGCGGACCGAGCAGCTGCAACTGGCCGGTGATGTCACCTACACCCTCCCGCCGTCGGACTACCTACCCGCGGGAACCCCTCCCAAGGAACGCTCCGAAGCCAACGACTCGGTGGTCGCCGCGCTGACCCACACCCTCGACCAGTTCCACGTGGATGCCAAAGTTACCGGGTTCTCCCGCGGTCCCACGGTGACCCGGTACGAGATCGAGCTGGCACCGGGCACCAAGGTGGAGCGGGTGACCGCCCTGTCCAAGAACATTTCCTACGCGGTGGCGAGCTCCGACGTCCGCATCCTGTCGCCGATCCCGGGCAAGTCGGCGATCGGCATCGAGATCCCCAACACCGACCGCGAGACGGTGTCGCTGGGCGACGTCCTGCGCTCCGGCAACGCCCGCAAAACCGACCACCCGATGGTGATGGGCGTCGGCAAGGACGTTGAAGGCGGGTTCGTCGTCGCCAACCTCGCCAAGATGCCCCACCTGCTGGTCGCTGGTGCCACCGGCGCCGGTAAGTCATCGTTCGTGAACTCGATGATCACGTCGATCCTGATGCGTTCCACCCCCGACGAGGTGCGCATGGTGATGGTCGACCCCAAACGCGTGGAACTCACCGCCTACGAAGGCGTTCCCCACCTGATCACCCCCATCATCACCAGCCCCAAAAAGGCTGCCGAGGCGCTCCAGTGGGTAGTCCGCGAAATGGACACCCGCTACGACGATCTCGCCAACTACGGGTACAAGCACATCGACGACTTCAACAAAGCCGTCCGGAACGGGAAGGTCATCCCGCCCGAGGGATCGAAGCGCGTGGTCCGCCCTTACCCCTATCTCCTGGTCATCGTCGATGAGCTCGCCGACCTGATGATGGTGGCACCACGCGACGTCGAAGACTCGATTGTGCGCATCACCCAGTTGGCGCGTGCCGCCGGTATCCACCTGGTCCTCGCCACCCAGCGACCGTCGGTCGACGTCGTCACCGGCCTGATCAAGGCCAACGTGCCGTCACGGATGGCGTTCGCGACGTCGTCGGTCACCGACTCCCGCGTGGTCCTGGACCAGCCAGGCGCCGAGAAACTGATTGGGCAGGGCGACGCGCTCTTCCTCCCGATGGGCGCCTCCAAGCCGATGCGCGTGCAGGGCGCCTGGGTCACCGAATCCGAAATCCACCGCGTGGTGGAACACGTCAAGGGTCAGTTGAAGGCCAACTACCGGGAGGACGTGGCCGTCGAGGCCCCGAAGAAGCAGATCGACGACGACATTGGGGATGATCTCGACGTCCTGCTGCAGGCCACCGAACTGGTGGTCACCACCCAGTTCGGGTCCACCTCCATGCTGCAACGTAAACTGCGGGTTGGGTTCGCGAAGGCGGGCCGGCTGATGGACCTGCTGGAGTCCCGCGGCGTGGTGGGCCCCTCGGAGGGCTCCAAGGCCCGTGATGTGCTGGTCAAGCCGGATGACCTGGCCGCCGTGCTCGGCGCGATGCGCGGCGACGGCCCGGTCTCGGTCCCCGACGAACCGGCCGCCAGCGCTGCGGCGCCCATCGATCTGGTGGCCGACGACCTTGAGGCCCGCCGCCAGACGGGTCAGTATCACGACGGGTCCGACGACGACGCTGACGGTTCCACTGACGCCTGGTCCCTCACGGGAAGGTAGCCTTGAGCCGTGAGTATCCCTCCGGCCAAACAGGTCCCTACGCTGAACATCGCCAACGTCCTTACGGTGGTGAGGATCCTGCTGGTCCCGTTCTTCATCTGGTTCCTGCTCCTCGACGACTCAGCCGACGACGGCAGCGGGGGGTTGTTCCGCTGGCTGGCCGTGGCGGTCTTCGCCGTCGCGATCTACACCGACAAGCTGGACGGCGACCTGGCCCGCAGCCGAGGGCTGATCACCGACTTCGGGAAGATCGCGGATCCGATCGCCGACAAGCTGCTGATCGGCTCTGCCCTGATCCTGCTCTCAATCCTGGGCGAACTCTGGTGGTGGGTGACCATCGTGATCCTGGTCCGTGAACTCGGCATCACCGTGCTGCGCTTCGCCGTCATCCGGTATGGGGTGATGCCCGCCTCGCGGGGCGGGAAACTCAAAACCGTGATCCAGACCTTCGCGATCTTCCTGTACCTGCTCCCGCTCGCCGGTCTGGTGGGGGACTGGTATTCCTGGCTGGCCATCGCCGTGATGCTCACGGCCGTTGCTGTCACCGTCATCACCGGGCTGGACTACATTGTGCAGGCGGTCCGGCTGCGACGCGACGCCCGCGCTCCGGGACAGCCCGGCCCAACGTCGTAATGGCTACCTCCGCCGACGCGTCGGGGTCCGCCGCCGAGGTGGTCAGCCTGGCTGCCACCCGAAACCTGACCGTCGCGACAGCCGAATCGCTGACCGCCGGGCTGGTTGCCGCGGAGCTCGGAGCGGTACCCGGCGCGTCCGCTGTTTTTCAGGGCGGGGCGGTGACCTACCAGAACAGGGTCAAGGTGGATGTTCTCGGTGTTGACGCCGATGGGCTTGCGGCAACCGGAGCCGTGGACGCCGTCGTCGCCCGCCAAATGGCTGACGGGGCGCGCCGGGTGTTCACCGCTGATCTGGCCGTGTCGACCACCGGGGCCGCCGGGCCCGAACCCCACGGGGGCAAAGCCGTCGGCACAGTTTTCGTTGCTGTCGCGTCGGCGGCCGGAACAACTGTCAGCGAGTACCTGTTCGACGGCGACCGGGAGGAGGTGCGCCAGCGTGCGTGTGCTGCCGCACTGGACCAATTGAGTGCTGTATTGCGAGAGCAGGACGCAGGGAACAAATCCTAGGACCGAACAGTTATCATTACTGTCAGCCATTGAACAGGTTGACAGCTTAGGCTTGACACTACGAAGCCGGTACAGCTCCGTAAGGAGACTCCGGTTCAAATGCAACGAGGGAGCATGGCGATTCAGATGGTAAAGCAACCCGTATCCATAAACGGAGTAGTCCGTTGGCGGGATGTGGGGTTGGCGGATGACGCACAGCGGAAGCCGAAGGAGCGCAAGATGGTAGTGCTACGCCACGAGATTGGGGATGTCCTGCGGGACGTTCGCCAGCGGCAGGGACGCACACTGCGCGAGGTGTCGCATAGCGCACGAGTCTCGCTGGGTTACCTGAGCGAGGTGGAGCGAGGCCAGAAGGAAGCGTCCTCCGAGCTTCTTTCCTCCATCTGCACGGCGCTCGACGTCCCGTTGTCCCTCATGCTCCGCGAGGTCAGTGAGCGTCTCGCCGAGGCGGAGGGTGTGTCAGTACCCGACACCGTCCCACAGGAATTCGCCAGGGCTTTCGTGGGAGACATCCGCGATGACCTCGCCAACGATTTCAGCCGCGGACTAGCAGCCACGAACCGCTAACGGCGCGGTCGAAGCAGTCTCACCGAGACCGTATAAACACAACCCGCCGGGACAATCCCGGCGGGTTGTGTTGTGGGTCAATCACCACTTGTCTTTGGTGTACGTCTCATTGAGCTGGGCGATCAGCTGGCCGAGGGTGGTGAGGTCCTTGACGTCCCAGTCATCCATCAGATTGTGGAACGCTTCCTTGCGGGCAGTCTGTGCGGTGACCAACTGCTGCGATCCGGCGGGGGTCAGGGTGATGGATTGGGCGCGGCCGTCCAGGGGGTCGGCCTCCTTCTGCACCAGCCCCAACTGCTCGAGCATGGCGATCTGGCGGCTGACCGACGGTTTCCCGACGCCGATGCTCGCGGCGATGTCCGTCAGTCTCATGGCACCCTCGCGCTGGAGGATGACCAGCAGCCCATAGGCAGCCGGCTCCATGTCCGGGTGGACCCGCCTGGCCACCTTGTAGGAGTTCGATCGTGCCCTCCGCCACAACATGCTCAGTTGTTGCTCCAGTGCCTGAATGGCAGTGTCAACGGTGGGGTCGGCTTCACGATGCTCGGCTGTCATGTGGTTCATTCTATGGTGACCGACACAATCGCCGGGGAAAGAGTTTCGTTGGGAGAATAAGTCGAACCGCCAGCCGGGCAGAAGTGAGAGGATTACCCCATGCGAACCAGTGCCTTTTGGCGGCTTATGGATGACGAGTTTGGGGGCGGGTACTCCCGTACCCTGGCCCGCACCATCGTCCTGGCGGAACTCGGGGGTCGCACTCCGGTGGAGGCGCTCGGCGCAGGAATCGGACCCCGGGACATTTGGGCGGCGGTGTGTGAGCTGCAGGACGTACCACTTGAACGGCGCCTGGGCCGAGACATCACCCCCACCTAGGGCCCGGCCAGCCCCTGACACGCCGCGCGAGTTATTCGAATATTTGTTCGGATAGGACTATCATTTCTAACAGACGGCAGTCATGGTTATCCACATACGCCGTGATGCTTCTCAATTTGTCAGTGCCCCGGGTTACGGTCGAATTGAACACGAAAAAGGCCGTCACGGCCATAACAAACCGAGGTGAAGAATGGCCGCACCAGCAGACCGCGAGAAAGCACTCGAAGCAGCACTCGCGCAGATCGACAAGCAGTATGGCAAGGGCTCGGTGATGCGTCTGGGCGATGAGGTGCGCGCCCCAATTGAGACCATTTCCACCAGTTCGATCGCGCTTGACGCCGCGCTGGGCATTGGCGGGCTTCCCCGGGGCAGGGTCGTGGAGATCTACGGTCCGGAGTCCTCAGGTAAGACGACCCTGGCCCTGCACGCTGTCGCCAACGCGCAACGCAACGGTGGCATTGCGGCATTCATCGATGCTGAGCACGCCCTTGACCCCGAGTACGCCAAACGACTGGGTGTCGATACCGACGCCCTCCTGGTGTCCCAGCCGGACACCGGCGAGCAGGCGCTGGAGATCATGGACATGCTGATCGGTTCCGGATCGATTGACGTGATCGTGATCGACTCGGTGGCAGCACTGGTGCCGCGCGCCGAGATCGAGGGCGACATGGGCGACAGCCACGTGGGCCTGCAGGCACGGCTAATGAGTCAGGCGCTCCGGAAGATCACCGGTCGCCTCGCCCAGAGCAAAACCACAGCGATCTTCATCAACCAGCTTCGAGAGAAGATCGGCGTGTTCTTCGGTAGCCCCGAAACAACCACCGGTGGTAAAGCGCTGAAGTTCTACGCGTCCATCCGGATTGACGTCCGCCGGATCGAGACACTGAAGGAGGGTGCGGTCCCGGTCGGAAACCGGACCCGCGCCAAGGTAGTCAAGAACAAGATGGCGCCGCCCTTCAAACAGGCCGAGTTCGACATCCTGTACGGCTACGGAATTTCACGCGAGGGCGGGCTGATCGACGTCGGCGTCGAAAACGGCCTGGTCAAAAAGTCCGGTGCCTGGTTCACCTACGACGGGGACCAGCTGGGTCAGGGCAAGGAAAACGCACGGAAGTTCCTACTCGACAACCCAGACCTCACCGACGAGCTGGAACGCCGCATCCGCGAGAAGCTCGGCGTGGGGGTAGCGGCCGAGGACGCAACGGTCGAGCCAAAGGCAAAGGTTGAGCCCAAGCTGAAGGCGGTTAGCGGAGAGAACCGCTAGGCAACCATGGCGTTCGGACGGAATGGCGGCTCCAGGGGTGGGACAGAAGAGGGCATCCCTGGAACCGCAAAGCGGGCCTCCGAGCCCGATGCCGACCCGTACGCGACCGCCCGCTCGATCGTGCTGCGCCAACTGACGCTGGCACCAAAAAGTCGCCATCAGCTCGCCTCCAAACTAGCGGAGCGGGATGTGCCGGACGAGGTGGCTGTCGCCGTATTGGACCGGTTCGAAGAGGTCGAGCTGGTTGACGACGCAGAATTCGCCATGATGTGGGTAAGGAGCCGGGCCTCGACCCGGTCGCTGGCCCGGAGCGCGCTGAAACGTGAACTGGCCGGGAAAGGTATCCACGGGGACATCGCCGAGGAGGCCCTCGCCCAGGTGAGCGACGACGAGGAGCGCGACGCAGCTGAAGAGCTCGTCCGCCGCAAGCACCGGCCTGGCGCCGTGTGCACGGATAGGGCCGCCCGTGACAAAGAGACCCGACGGCTGGTGAGCATGCTAGGACGCAAGGGCTACGGCCCGTCGCTGGCCTTCAGCGTGGTCAGATTGGTGCTCGACGAGGCCGCTAGGGACATTGACGCCGATGATGCTGAGGGAACCGGCGCTGGTCCGGATCTCGACTGACCCGACGCATCCACTTGATGCAGCCGGTTGGTTCAGGGTTGTCTCGCTCCATTGACCCGTTATCCATTCGTTCCCTTAATCGGCCAACAAAGGTCTGGCGGACCCTGAACCCTGAACTGTAGGCTGAGCAGCGTCATGATCGGGTTGGGGCGGACTTTAACTGCTGCACGGATGGGCGCTGGTGCAGCGTTAGCCGTGCTAGTCCTTGGTGCCTCGCTCCTGACCCCAGTTACTCCCGCTGTCGCCTTGGACTTTCCGACCTGGGACGACATTCGTCAGGCCAAGGACAACGCCGCCGCCAAACGGGGCCAGGTCACGGACATCGAATCCCTGTTGGAGGGGCTCCGCTCGACCTCGGCAGAGCTGGGTGACGCGGCGGTAGAATCCGCTGCCGACCACACCCGCGCGGTAGAGGAGCTACGGGTCAGTGAGCGGCTCTCCGATACCCTTGCGATCCAGCTCGTCAATGCGCGAGCCGAGTCGGCCGACCAGCATGAGGCAGCGGGAGCCGCTGCCGCTCTTTCCTACAAGACGGGAAGCACGAACACCGGGATGCTGGCGTTGCTGGATCCTGAGGGCGCCATGGATCTCCTCGACCGGATGATGGTGCTGGAAAGGGTCACCGATCGTGCCGCCGGCTCTTACAGCAACGCCGTAGCAGCGGAGCAGGAAGTGGAATCCCTCCAGGACCGCTACGCCGCTGCCGCCAACCGACACCGTGAACTCACTGCCGAAGCCGCCGACCGTCTCAGCGTCGCCCGGGGCGACGACGCTGCAGCGCGGGCCTGGGTCCAGGAGCAGGAAGCCCGGGCCGCGGAGCTCTTCGAACAGCTCGCGGAGCTCAATGACACGACGGCCTCGGTGGAGGCCGAGCGCATTCAAGGCTTGCAGGAGCAGGCCGCCTTCCTCGAGCAGCAAGCGGCAGCAGAGGCTGCTGCGCTAGTTCGGGCGGCGGTCGAGTCCGCTGAGATGACCACGGCACCTCCCCGAGCTCCTGCACCGCCCGCGGTAGCGGATCCGGCAGGTCGGCCGCCGACCCCCCAGAAGTCGGCGCCCTCGACACAGGCGCCCCAGACACAGGCGCCCCCGACACAGGCGCCCCCGATGCCGGCGCCCCAGGCACCGGCGCCACGTCCGCCAGCGCTCCTACCGGGCCCGGCCCCTGCCCCGGCGCACCCTGAGCCGGCCCCTGTACCCGCGCCCGCGCCAACCCCTGCACCAGCTCCGCCGGCCCCGGCACCGATCGTTGACGACCCTGCCGGAGCACAGGCCTACGCCTCCTCCCGCCTCTCCTCATTCGGATGGGGCGACGGCGAGTTCCAGTGCCTGGTAGACCTCTGGAACAAAGAATCCCGGTGGCTGACCAGCGCCAACAACCCCTCCAGTGGCGCCTACGGCATCCCGCAGTCACTGCCCGGCAGTAAAATGGGCAGTGCCGGCGCCGACTGGCGCACCAACTACCGCACCCAGATCGAATGGGGTCTGGGCTATATCTCGGGCCGGTACGGATCACCCTGCGCCGCCTGGCAGCATTCCCAACGTGTGGGCTGGTACTAACCACCCCTGCCCCCGCCCGGAGCCGATTGTGGGGCCACGCCCGGCACACGTACCCTTAACGGGTGAGTCCTATCGCCCCTACCCTTCCCGCAGATCCCGCCGCCGATCTGGCGGGAGACCCCACGCCACTATCACGGGCGCAGCGCACCTACGAGGTTCGCACCTACGGGTGCCAGATGAACGTCCACGATTCCGAGCGGATCTCGGGGCTACTGGAAAACGCCGGCTACACGGCGGCCACCGGCACGCAGGCCGACGTCGTCGTCTTCAATACTTGCGCGGTCCGTGAAAATGCCGACAACAAGCTGTACGGAAACCTTGGCATGCTCGCCTCGGTGAAGGAAAAACATCCCGGCATGCAGATCGCCGTTGGAGGCTGCCTCGCCCAGAAGGACCGCGACACTATCCTGAAGAAGGCGCCGTGGGTTGACGCAGTGTTCGGCACCCACAACGTCGGTGCCCTCCCAGCCCTGCTGGAGCGGGCCCGTCACAACAACGAGGCGCAACTGGAGATTCTCGAGTCCCTCGATGTCTTTCCTTCCACTCTGCCGACCAAGCGCGACGCGGTCTACTCCGGCTGGGTGTCGATTTCGGTTGGCTGCAACAACACCTGCACTTTTTGCATTGTGCCGGCCCTGCGGGGCAAGGAACGCGACCGGCGCCCGGGGGAGATCCTCGCCGAGATTGAGGCGCTGGTCGCCGACGGCGCCATTGAGGTCACCCTGCTGGGACAGAACGTCAACTCCTACGGGGTGGAATTCGGCGACCGGGGGGCATTCGCCAAACTGCTCCGTGCCTGCGGCAGCATTGAAGGCCTCGAACGGGTCAGGTTCACCAGCCCCCACCCCGCAGCGTTCACCGACGACGTCATCGACGCGATGGCCGAGACGCCCACTGTGATGCCCCAGCTGCACATGCCGTTGCAGTCGGGATCCGACCAGATTCTGAAAGCCATGCGCCGGTCCTACCGCTCCTCAAAGTTCCTGGGCATCCTGGACCGGGTGCGGGAGAAGATGCCGCACGCGTCAATCTCCACCGACATCATTGTCGGGTTCCCCGGGGAAACAGAGGCGGACTTCCAGGCCACCCTCGACGTCGTCGAGCAGTCCCGGTTCGCCACCGCCTTCACCTTCCAGTACTCCAAGCGTCCCGGCACGCCCGCCGCGGACCTGCCCGGCCAGATCCCGAAGGCTGTGGTGCAGGAACGGTTCGAGCGCCTGACCGCTCTACAGGACCGGATCGCCGCCGAAGAAAACGCACTCCAGCTCGGACGCACCGTCGAGCTGATGGTGACCGCCCAACAGGGCCGCAAAGCCAGCGAAACCCACCGCCTGTCGGGCAGGGCCCGCGATCAACGGCTGGTGCACTTCTCGGTACCCGACGGGGTCGAGCCACCCCGGCCCGGCGACCTGGTGACTGTTACGGTCACCGAGGCCGCTGCCTTCCACCTGGTCGCCGACCCAGCGTCGGGCGCCGACATTCACATCCGCAGGTCCCGGGCCGGCGACGCCTGGGATAGGTCCCAGGCCGATTCCTGCGGTGCGCCGGCACCCGGTGCGACCGGCCCCGGGGCCGCAACTGCGGGTGCTGTGTCGCTGGGGATGCCCTCGCTCCCGGTCCGCGGCGCCTAACGGTGACTGCGACGGGCACAGCAGCGCCACCCCTGATTGCCGTCGTCGGGCCCACCGGATCGGGGAAGTCCTCGCTCGGCATTGACCTGGCGCAGCAGTTCGACGGCGAGATCATCAACGCCGACTCCATGCAGTTCTACCGGGGCATGGACATCGGCACCGCCAAGGTCACAGTCCAGGAACGGCAGGGGATACCGCATCACCTGCTGGACACCCTCGACGTGCATGAGGAAGCCAGCGTGGCGGCCTACCAGCAGCAGGCACGCGCGACGATCACCGCCATCCGGGACCGGGGCAAACTGCCGATCCTGGTCGGCGGATCCGGTCTCTACGTGCGGGCAGCCCTCGATATGCTCGAATTCCCCGGTACCAACCCCCCTGTCAGGGCCCGGCTGGAGGCAGACCTGGCCCGCGACGGGGCCGATTCGCTCCGCCAGCGGCTGGCGCAGATCGACCCGCTCTCTGCCGGGCGGGACCTCGACGATCGGCGCCTGATCCGCGCGCTGGAAGTCCACGAGGTGACCGGCCGTCCCTTCAGCTCCTTCATGCCGCAACGCCGCTACCACCAGCCATCGCTGCAGCTTGGGCTGCAGGTCGACCGCGCCCTCCTGCGGGAGCGCCTCGCGGCCAGGGTTCACACCATGGTGGATAAAGGGTTGCTTGAGGAAGTGGCCAGCCTCGACAACCACGGGCTGCGCACCGGCCGCACCGCGTCCAGAGCGCTCGGCTACGCCCAATTCCTCCAGGTTCTCGATGGTGGGCTGACCTTGGACCAGGCGGCCACCGAGACCATCGACGCGACCCGTCGCTTCGCGCGCCGACAGCTCACGTGGTTCCGCGCCGACCCGCGGATCACCTGGCTCGATTGGGAGGATCCGCACCTCAGCACTCGGGCTGCGGACCACATCCGGCAGACCTTCGGCCTATCCTAGACACGTGACTACACCACCCGACGCCCCTGTTTCCCCCGCCCCGACCACCCTCACCGGGAGGTCCTTCACCAAGGGCCACGGCACCGGCAACGACTTTGTGCTGATCACCGACCCGGATGGAGCGTTGGAGATCGGGCCCGACGACGTCCGGACCATTTGCGACAGGCATCGCGGGATCGGAGCGGACGGGCTGATCCGGGCCATCCGATCCCAGTACCTCCCCGAGGGCAGGGCATTGCTGCAGAGCGACCCCTCGGCGGAATGGTTCATGGACTACCGCAACGCGGACGGCTCACTGTCGGAGATGTGCGGCAACGGGGTCCGGGTGTTTGTCCATCTGCTGGTGTCGGCTGGGCTTCTTAGCCTCGCCGAGGGAGCCACCGTGTCAATCGGGACCCGCGGTGGGATCAAAGTGGTGGAGCGGTCGCCCGACGGCTATTCGGTGGATATGGGGCCCTGGGAGTTCATCTTCCCCGACGTCGCTACCGCACGCGGCACGGACTCGCTGGTCGAGGCCACCGGCCTTGAAGTGCCCCGGCCTGCACTATCCATCAGCATGGGCAACCCGCACACAGTGGTGGCCCTCGCCGATCCCGCCGAACTTGAGGCGACCCGGCTCTTCGACGCGCCACTGGTCCAGCCCGCGCCCGCCGATGGCACCAACGTTGAATTCGTGGTGCCCCACGACCCGCTGGTGAACGACGGTGTCGGCCAGGTCCGCATGCGGGTTCACGAGCGTGGCGTCGGGGAAACCCTATCCTGCGGCACCGGGGCCTGTGCCGCCGCCGTGGCCACCAGGTTCTGGGCAGGGGCCGAGGCTCCCTTGGTGTGGAGGGTCGAGGTGCCCGGCGGCGTCGTCGGCGTGCGCTTTCATGCCGGAACCGACGGCCGTGAACATGTCAGCCTCAGCGGGCCAGTCGTGTTCGTGGCTACCGGCACCCTCCTCTAGGCGCTATCTTCTAGGCGCGGAGCCGCTCGACCCGGATGACCCTGAACGTCTTCGAGGTGGCCGTCCTGGATATCTCGAAGCCATCGCCCAGCTGATCGGCGATCCACTTCTGCAGCGAGTCGGCACCGAGGTTCTTCTGCACCACCAGCCAGGCTGAACCACCCGGGGACAGCCGCGGAAGCCATTTCAGCAGCAGCGCGTGCAACTCATCCTTGCCGACCCGGATTGGGGGATTGGACCAGATGGTGTCGAAGGTTGCGTCGGCGTCGACCTCCTCGGGACGCTGGGCCAGCACATTGTTCAGTCCCAGCAGCTTCGCGTTCTCTACCGTGAGTGCCAGGGCCCGTTCGTTGACGTCGATGGCGAGCACTTCGGCGTCGGGCGCCTTCAGGGCCATGGTGAGCGCCAGCGGCCCCCAGCCGCAGCCGATATCCAACATTCGCCCGCCCACCGGATCGGGCGCCTCGGCGAGCAGGATGCGGGTGCCCTTGTCGATCGAATCAGCGCTGAAAATTCCTGAGGAGGTCACCAGTGTGCGCTCCACCCCGGCGAGCATCGTGCGCAGCGGTTTGCGGGTCTCCGGGCCGGACGGCTGGGCGCTGAAGTAGTGGGAATCCATAACAAACCAGCCTAGACGATATGTGGTGAGGGGTCGGGGTTGTCCGCTACCGACCCCGGGCGGGCGGCGGGCGGGCACCGCGGGACACCGTTGGGCACCCGGTCCGTTCCGGTGAGCAATCTAGGCATCGGTGAGCGGTATTTCCACCCTCAAGGCCTGAACTGACCCACGCGGTCCACGTTGCTCACCGATCCGGCCCAGAGTCGGGGGACGAAATGATTGCGCGCTCAGTGAATTGCCTCCCGCAATGGGTGCTGGGGCGATTACCATTGAGCAACACCATTTAGGGAGCGTATGTCCACGAGTAACGGGGGACCGGCCACGCCGGAACCGGAGATTGGCCCAGCCGAAATTCAGGCAGTCATCGACAGGATCCTGGCGAAGGATGAAGCAGTGTCCGCGAAGGGGGCTGGAAACCGTTTCGCCGGGCCTTCGTCGGCTAACGACGGCGCACGTTCGTCTTACGACGGCGACCAACAGGATCTCGACGAACGGCGCGCGCTGAGGCGGGTCGCAGGGCTGTCCACCGAGCTCGAAGACGTCACCGAGGTCGAATACCGCCAACTCCGTCTGGAGCGGGTCGTCCTCGCCGGACTGTGGAGCGAAGGCACGGCTGAAGACGCCGAGAATTCCCTGCGCGAACTGTCCGCCCTTGCCGCCACCGCCGGCTCCGAGGTGCTTGACGGAATAGTCCAACGTCGACTCAAACCGGACCCCGGCACCTTCCTCGGCTCCGGTAAGGCCCAGGAGCTCAAGGACATCGTGGTCGCCACCGGAGCCGACACCGTGATCGTCGACAGCGAGCTCTCCCCGTCCCAGCGTCGTGGCCTGGAGGACATCGTCAAGGTCAAGGTCATCGACCGGACAGCCCTGATCCTCGATATCTTCGCCCAACATGCCAAATCCCGTGAGGGTAAAGCCCAGGTTGAGCTAGCCCAACTTGAGTACCTCCTCCCCAGGCTTCGTGGCTGGGGCGACTCAATGTCCCGTCAGGCCGGCGGCCAGGTCGGTGGTGCCGGCGCCGGTATGGGCTCACGTGGCCCCGGCGAAACGAAGATCGAACTCGATCGGCGAAAGATCCGCACCCGGATGGCCAAGCTGCGGCGCGAAATCAGCGCCATGAAGCCGGCCCGCGAAACCAAGCGCGCCAACCGCCGTCGTAATGAGATTCCTTCGGTAGCGATCGCCGGTTACACCAACGCCGGGAAGTCGTCGCTCCTGAACCGGCTGACCCACGCCGGGGTCCTGGTGGAGAATGCGCTGTTCGCGACGCTGGATCCCACGGTGCGTAAGGCAGAGACGGCCGATGGGCTGGGCTACACCCTCGCAGACACTGTTGGCTTCGTCAGGTCGCTGCCGACGCAGCTCGTCGAAGCGTTCCGGTCGACGCTGGAGGAGATCGCCGACTCGGACCTGATCCTGCACGTAGTGGACGTGTCCCACCCTGACCCGGAGGGGCAGATTGCCGCCGTGAGGGAGGTCCTCTCCGAGGTGGACGCCCGCAAGGTCCCAGAGATCATCGTTTTGAACAAGGCCGACGCGGCAGATCCCTTTGTGATCGAGCGGCTCCGCCAGCGCGAGCCACGGCATATCGTAGTCTCCGCGCGCACCGGGCAGGGTATCGCGGAGCTGCTGGAAGCCGTCAGCGCCGCTATCCCGCGCCCCAGCGTCAAGCTGGCACTGCTCGTGCCGTACGAGCGTGGCGACGTCGTGAGCCGGCTCCACCAGTCCGACGCCGAGATCCTCAGTCTTGAGCACGTCGAGTCGGGCACCCGCCTCGATGTGATGGTCCGCGAGGGTCTCGCCGCCGAGCTGGAGGAATTCCGCCAGCATGCCTAGCGGTACCATTGGGCCGCTGGAACTCCTCGATGCAGCAGTCGATGCCATGGGCGGCGAGAACCGTGTCGGCCAGCATGAGATGACTCGGCGGGTAGCCGAAGCATTGACCTCCGGCGACCACCTGCTGGTCCAGGCGGGCACGGGCACCGGTAAGTCTCTGGCGTACCTGATCCCGCTGATCTCGCACGCACTGACCCATGAGAAGCCGGCCATCGTCTCGACGGCGACCCTCGCCCTTCAGGCGCAGATTGTCGGACGTGACGTGCCGCGGCTACTGAAGGCCCTCAAGGGAAAACTGCCCCGGCCGGTGGACGTCGTGCTCCTGAAGGGCCGCGGCAACTACGTGTGCAAACACAAGACGGGCGGCGGTTTCCCTGAGGAAGGTGCACCGGAGGCACTTTTCAGTATGGGGGAGGACACAGCAGCCCCGCACCCAGCGGCCGGCCCCGCCACACCCCTGGGCCGCGAGGTGGTCCGCCTCAGGGAGTGGGCCGAGACCACCGATACCGGTGATCGTGACGAGCTGACCCCCGGCGTCAGTGAGCAGGCCTGGCGTCAGGTGTCGGTGACCAGCATGGAATGCCTCGGTGCACAGAAGTGCCCGGTCGCCGCCGAGTGCTTCAGCGAACGGGCCCGGGCCAAAGCCGGCGACGCCGACATTGTCATCACCAACCACGCGATGCTCGCCATCAGCGCCTTCGAGGGGCTGGCGGTGCTCCCCGAATACGACGTCGTGGTGATCGACGAGGCACACGAACTGCATGACCGCGTCACGGGCGCGGTCTCCGGGCAACTCTCCACCGGCATGATCTCCGCCGCGGCGTCGGCCGCGCGCAGGCACCTGTCGGTGAGTGCCGAACCCCTTGACTCGGCGAACCGGTTCTTCGAGTCGACAGTGGAAGGGATCCCATCAGGGCTGATGGCGTCCGGGCTGGACGAGGAGCAGGAATCGGCCGTTACCCAGGTCCGTGAGGCCTGCCGTGCCGTCCTGTCGGACGCCAAGGGTGACGGGCCGACGCCCGCCGACGGTGGGCGTCAACTTGCCAAATCCCATGTGCTGGCGGTCTTCGAACTCTGTGAGCGCCTCCTCACGGCCACCCCTGCGGGCGAAGTACTCTGGGCATCACGGCCCAGCACCTTCTCGCCCGGTACCGGGTACTCGCAGCCCGACGACGCCGCACCGGCCACGATCAACATTGCTCCACTGTCGGTGGCGGGGAAACTGCGTGAGGGCCTGTTCGCCGATCACACCGTCGTGCTGACGTCGGCAACGCTGGCTATCGGCTCCGAGTTTGGGCCGGTTGCCGGGTCGCTGGGCCTTGCCGGAGCTTCGGCTCCCTCCTGGACGGGCGTCGACGTCGGCAGTCCGTTCGATTACCCGAAGCAGGGCGTGCTCTACGTCGCCAAGGACCTGCCGAAGCCCGAACGAGGCACCTCGGCAGAACAGCTCGACGAACTCGAGGTCCTTCTCAAGGCGTCCCGCGGCGGCGCGCTGGGACTCTTCTCTTCGCGCCGGGCCGCCGAGGAAGCAGCCGAGGCGCTGCGTCCCCGGGTCGATTTTCAGATCCTGTGCCAGGGCGAATCCTCGATGTCAGCCCTGGTCAAACAGTTCTCCGATGAGCCCGACACATGCCTCTTCGGCACCATGTCCCTCTGGCAGGGCGTCGACGTCCCAGGCAGGTCCTGCCGGCTGGTCACAATCGACCGGATACCCTTCCCCCGGCCAGATGACCCCTTGATGACCGCCAGGACCAGGGCCGTGGCCAAGGCCGGCGGCAACGGGTTCATGAGCGTGTCAGCCACCCATGCTGCGGTCCGGCTGGCGCAGGGAGCAGGTCGGCTGATCCGCGCGACAGAGGACAGGGGAGTGGTCGCGATCCTTGACTCCCGGTTGGCCAACGCGCGCTACGGGTCGTTCCTGCGGGCGGCGCTGCCACCCTTCTGGTCGACCACGGACCGCGCAACGGCGGTGGGCGTCCTCGAGCGCCTGGCCGGGGAGCCCAGCCCCTAACAGTTTTCCCCTCCGCGCGGTTCGGCGCGGTTCGCCTCCGCCGCGGTGGTGCGCGGTGTGGCGGCGGGCAGTGTGCGGTCAGAGAGCGCGCATCACCGAGACAACCTTGCCCATGATGGTGGCTAGGTCACCAAGGATTGGTTCGTACTGGGTGTTTTGCGGGAGCAGCCAGGTGTGGCCGTCGCGTTGGCGGAAGGTCTTCACTGTGGCCTCGTCATCCAACAGGGCCGCCACAATGTCACCGTTCTGCGCCTCCTGCTGTCTGCGGACTACTACCCAATCGCCGTCGCAAATGGCTGCGTCGATCATCGAGTCACCGTAGACGCGCAGCATGAAGAGGTCGCCATGGCCGACCAATTGGCGGGGCAGCGGCATGACATCTTCGATTACCTGATCGGCCAGGACCGGGCCACCTGCAGCAATCCGGCCAACGAGCGGTACCATCGCGGCGTCCACCGCGCCGCCGATCTCGGACGGGACGCTGGGATCTGACCCCTGGGGGGCGCTCTTATGGTCGTGGTCGAGCGTTAGTGGAAGCAGGATTTCCATGGCCCGGGGGCGCTTGGGGTCGCGACGAAGGTAGCCCATCCGTTCCAGCTGGGACAGCTGGTGGGTGACGCTCGACAAACTGGCGAGTCCCACCGTATCCCCAATCTCCCGCATTGACGGCGGGTACCCATTGGTACCGATCGCCCGCTGGATGGTTTCGAGGATCTTCTTCTGCCGGGGCGTCATGCCCTTGGGCACCTGCCGGCCGCGGGGCCGGCCGCGCGTTGGAAGCGGGGTGGGGGGCAGATCCGAAGTTGGTCCATCCAGTGGTCCGTCCGACTCTTTCACGGTCGCTGTCCCTTCGATAAGAATCCATGTACCCCGGCAGATCCCTGGATTTCGGGAGCCGAGCTTATTTTGTCAGAGCCGGATGATGTGCTGAGTTCTGCTGGAACCGAACCTTCATCCTTACCGCCAACGGTATGGGAGTTGAGACACGTTTTCAAACATTTGTTCGATCGTGTCTCGACAAAGTTCGTCAATAAGTGCTAAAAATAAGAAAGCAGCAATTCGAAGATAGGTTCGAACGAAACAGGCCAGTCCGGTTTCTGCTCGAACACCACCTTCAACCGCCGCGGTTGGTTCGGTTTGAAACCCGGATTCGAATGGACTGATTCGAGAGTACAGAGAGGTCTATCCATGTCTGTCATCACCACACACCAGAACGTCCCCGCTGCCGAGAAGGTTGCGGGTAAGCTGCGACTCACCCGCAGGGGCAGGCTCCTGCTGGTCGGGTTGCCGATTGTTCTGCTGGCAGCGGCCGTCCTGATGCTGTCAGGATTCTTCAACTCGCCTGCCAAGGCAGCGGCCGAGGGCGGAGAGGTCACGCAGACCGTCAGCGTCAGCGTCGCTGCTGGGGAAACCATCTGGCAGATCGCCACCGAGTTCGCTCCCGAGCGCGACCCGCGCGACGTGGTCTCCGAGATCGTTGAACTCAACAGCCTCGGTACGTCAGTTCTTCAGGCCGGGCAGCAGCTGGACGTCCCGACCAACCGGTAAGAACCTTGCGAAGCACGGGACTGTTCTCGAAATCCCAGTGAGCCACGACAGCCCGGCCAGCCAGTCTCGGCTGCCGGCAGCAGGCAGCGAAGGGCCAGTCAGTGCCCCGCGGATTCTGCTCTGATGCGGCTCGGAGCATAACCTTGACAGGTGAACGAACAGTTTGAGCGGTTGAGCCGGTTGCCCCTGCGCGATGATCTCCGGGGGAAGCACCCCTATGGGGCTCCCCAGTTGGACGTGCCAATCCTGCTCAACGTCAACGAAAACACCTATGGGGTGCCCGACGACGTGAGACGGGCGATTGTTGACGCCGTTAGTCGGGAAGTTGGCGGCCTGAACCGCTACCCCGACCGAGAGTTCAGCGAACTACGGTCAAATCTCGCGCGCTACCTCGGCCACGGGCTGACCGCCGCTAACCTGTGGGCCGCCAACGGTTCCAACGAAGTGCTGCAGCACCTCCTCCAGGCTTTCGGCGGCCCCGGCAGGTCGGCGATCGGCTTCCCCCCTACTTACTCGATGTACCCCCTGCTCGCCAGCAGTACCGGCACCCGCTACCTAGCCGGGGAAGGCAACGGCACTTTCGACCTGGGCGCGGAAGACGCTGCACGCCAGGTACAAGAGTCCGGCGCCAATGTCGTGTTCCTGTGCTCGCCCAATAACCCGACGGGGACCGCTTTGGGTCTGGACGTGGTGGAAGCGGTCTACGAGGCAAGCGAGAAGGCCAACGCCATTGTGATTGTCGACGAGGCCTACGCCGAGTTCGCCCACGCCGATACCGTCAGCGCACTGACCTTGTTGGAGGGCCGGGAGCGCCTCGTGGTGTCCCGAACCATGAGCAAGGCCTTCGCCATGGCCGGCGCGCGGCTCGGCTATCTGGCATCGGCACCGGAGGTCGCGGACGCGCTGCGCCTGGTCCGGTTGCCTTACCACCTCTCAGCTATCACGCAGGCGGCGGCCAACGCGGCCCTGACCCACTCGGTCCAGCTGCTCGCCAACGTGGAAAACATCAAAACCCAGCGCGACCGGATCGTCGACAGTCTCCGAGCGCTGGGCCTAACCCCCGTGCCCTCGGACGCCAACTTTGTGCTCTTTGGAGGGCTTGAGGATCCGCACGGGACCTGGCAGGGCCTCCTGGCAGCGGGGGTGCTGATTCGCGACGTTGGCATCCCAGGCCACCTGCGGGTCACCGCCGGCACCGAGACGGAGACCACAGTGTTCCTCGACTCCCTCAGTGCCCTGCTGGGCAAAACCGTCTCCTAGACTGGTAGGAGGCCGTTCGATGCGACACCCGAATGATGCAGCTACCGTCACCCATCCGCTACGTACCAATCGAAGGATAGCCATGAGCGTGGAAACCACCGCCCGACGCACCGCGAGCCGGGAACGGACCACCAGCGAATCGTCGGTGTTCGTCGAACTCGATCTTGACGGCACCGGACGCGCGGAAATCAGCACCTCCGTGCCCTTCTACGACCACATGCTCACTGCGCTGGCCAAGCACTCGCTGATCGACCTCACGGTCAGGGCCACCGGAGACACGCACATTGACGCCCACCACACGGTCGAGGATGTCGCCATCACCATCGGTGAAGTGCTCCGCGAAGCCCTCGGCACGAAGGCGGGAATCCGGCGGTTCGGCGAAGCGACAGTTCCCCTGGACGAGGCACTGGCCAACGCCGTCGTCGACATTTCCGGCCGGCCTTACCTCGTCCACACGGGCGAACCTGCAGGCCAGAAGTACCACCTGATCGGGGGGCACTTCACCGGTTCGCTGACCCGCCACGTCTTCGAAGCCATCACCCTGCACGCCCAGATCTGCCTGCACATGACGGTCCTGGGCGGACGCGACCCCCACCACATTGTGGAAGCCCAGTTCAAGGCCTTTGCCCGTGCGCTTCGCGCCGCAGTGGAGCCGGACCCACGGGTCGACGGGATCCCGTCCACCAAAGGGGCACTATGAGCGCGCCACGCGTCACAGTCCTCGATTACGGTTCAGGCAATATCCGCTCAGCAGTGCGTGCCCTTGAGCACGTCGGCGCCGAGGTTACCCTGAGCGCCAAGCCCGACGACGTCCTGAACGCCGACGGGCTGGTGGTGCCCGGCGTGGGCGCCTTCGCCACGGTAATGAAGGGACTGAAGGACGTCGACGCGCTGCGGATGATCGGTCGGCGGGTGGCCGGCGGCCGACCGGTCCTCGGAATCTGCGTCGGACTCCAAATCCTCTTCGATGACGGTGTTGAGCATGGCATCAGGACCGAAGGGATGGGCGAATGGCCGGGCACCGTTGAGCGGCTCCAGGCCGACGTCGTTCCCCACATGGGCTGGAATACTGTGACAGCACCCGAGGGGTCAACACTGTTCGACGGCATCGAAGAGGAGCGGTTCTACTTCGTTCACTCCTATGGAGTACAGCGGTGGACGTTCGACGTCACCCAACCAGCGATGAAACCTCCCATGGTGGCCTGGGCGGACCACGGCGGACCGTTCATCGCGGCGGTCGAGAACGGGCCGCTGAGCGCCACCCAGTTCCACCCCGAAAAGTCCGGCGACGCCGGCGCGCGCCTGCTCTCCAACTGGACGGCGGGGTTGCGGTAGCCATGTGGAGCATAGTGCTGATGGGTCTATCCGGGCTGCTGATCGGCGGGGCCATCTCCTTCCGGCGGCAGGAGTTGCCCAAGGCCCTGATTATCAGCTTCTGGGTGCTGGCGGGAATGGCACTACTTGCCGCCTACCTCCTGACCTTGACCGACCTCTGATTATCGAGACATCCGACAGCTACGAAAGAGTCACCACCCGATGAGCCCTTTTACTGAATCGCCCATTCTTGAACTGCTCCCCGCCGTTGACGTCGTCGACGGTCAGGCCGTCCGCCTGGTCCAGGGCGAGGCCGGCAGCGAAACCGGCTACGGGGACGCCCTCGAGGCGGCCCTCGCCTGGCAGCACGACGGCGCGGAATGGGTGCACCTCGTGGACCTCGACGCAGCGTTCGGCCGTGGCTCGAACCGTGAGCTACTCAAGCGCGTCGTCAGCGAACTTGACATCAAGGTTGAGCTGTCCGGAGGTATCCGCGACGATGCTTCCCTCGACGCGGCCCTCGAACTCGGCGCGCACCGGGTGAACCTCGGTACCGCCGCCCTGGAGCACCCCGAGTGGACTGCGGCCGCCATTGCCCGCTACGGCGACAAGATCGCCGTCGGGCTGGACGTCCGCGGCACCACTCTCGCGGCACGCGGGTGGACCGAAGAGGGCGGTGACCTCTGGGAGGTTCTGCAGCGCCTCGAAGATGCCGGCTGCTCCCGGTACGTGGTCACGGACGTCACCAAGGACGGAACCCTCCGCGGCCCGAACCTGGAGCTGCTCCAGCAGGTGCTCGAGCGGACTTCGCGCCCCGTGGTCGCGTCCGGCGGAATTTCCAGCCTTGACGATCTCGCAGCGCTGCGCCAGCTGGTACCGCACGGCCTGGAAGGGGCAATCGTGGGCAAGGCCCTCTACGCCGGCGCGTTCACGCTGCCCCAGGCACTTGACGTCGCCGGCCACCCGGAGCCGCGGGTGTGAGCGAGCGGCACCTGCCGGCGCACATTGCTGCGGCCCTGGCGGCCAACACCACCGATTCGGCGGGCCAGCCGTGGGAGGGCCGTGACCTGAGCGGCGACGGAAACCCGCTGCACAACTTCGACGACGACGACGGCGCCGCACCGCCCGCCTACACCGAGGCAGTTGACCGGCTGCGTGCCGGCGCGGGCGATGAGGCAAGTGTGCTGGCCGCCCTCGCCGGGGTTCGGGTCTTCGTCCCGGTGATGGCCCAACTTGCAGAAGATAGCGAAGCCGCCCAGCAGCACAACGGGCCGGCGGGGGACAGAGTGGGTGACAAGCCCGGGGACAAGGAAGCCGACATGGCCCTTGTGACACTGAAGGCCCCCGACGGGCGGACCGCCTTACCGGTCTTCAGCTCGGCGGCCGCCCTCACAGCCTGGCATCCCGACGCCCGGCCCGTCGCCGTCTACGCACCGCGCGCCGCCCTGTCGGCAGTGGCTGACGGGTCGGAGTTGCTGGTGATCGACCCGGGCGCATGTTTCACGTTCGTGGTGCGGCGCCCTGCCGTCTGGGCGTTGGCCCAGCAGCTTCCGTGGCAGCCCGCCTACAGCGACCCGCGGGTCGCCGACCTGGTGGCCCAGGCCACCGCGGAGGAGCCGACAATTCTACGGGTCGCATTGAGCCCCGGCAGCGGGGTCCCGGCCCGGGCGGCAGACGGTACACTGACATCCGGTGGCGGCCCGGGCCCAGAGGTACGGCTCCAGGTGACACTGCGCGGCGGGTTGGATGAAGACGCCGTCCGTGCTGTGGTCCAGGGACTGCAGGACCGACTGCGGAGCAATAGAGAATTTGTGGAACGGGTCGACTCTCTCGAAGTGGTCCTGACCCGCTGAGCATGTGCGGGCAGACCCGCAGAAAAGTGAACCACGTGAATTTTGCCCTCTACCGGGACCTGCTACGCATCGTCCCGGTGCGGCGTCTGCTGATCGTCGGCATGATCGCCCGATTCCCGCATTCAGCGGCAGGTGTCCTGCTGACCCTCCACGTTGTCCAGACCCTCGACCGCGGGTACGCGGAAGCCGGTGCGGTGGCGGCCCTCCTGACCATCGGCATTGCCGTGGGAGCCCCATGGCGGGGACGCCGGGTGGATAGTGCCGGGCTGCGGAAGGCGCTGATTCCCTCGGTCGTCGCCGAAGCCGTGATCTGGTCCGTCGCCCCGCAGCTGTCCTATGAGTGGCTGCTCCTTGCCGCGCTGATCGGTGGGCTGTTCACCCTTCCCGCGTTCTCGGTGGTCCGGCAGTCCCTCGGCGTGATGGTGACCGGGGAGAAACGCCGGACGGCGTTCACCCTGGACGCGATCGGCACCGAGCTGATCTTCATGGTGGGGCCGGCTTTGGGTGTTGTACTGGCCACGCAGGTCTCCACAGTGCTCGGACTGACACTGGTGGGGCTGGCCACCGCCGGGGCTGGCCTGTTCCTGATGTGGTTCAATCCGCCGACCCGGAGCGAACAGCTCGGCGCCGTTTCCCCCGCACCGACCGAGGCTGAGGACGGGGCGGCGGCCGTCGGCGCCCTGGTCGCCTCGGCGCCTGCGCATGTGGGCGAGGCATCCGCCGAACTGTACCCAGGAGTGCACTCCTCCCGTGGACGGTCTGCGTTGAAGGAGCGGGTCGCGGGCAGTTTCACCTGGCTGACCATTGCCGTGGCAGTGGTCATGGTGGTCGCAGCGGGCGCCGGGATGGTGCTCGCAGGAACCGAGGTGGGCATCGTCGCGGCTCTCGAGGAGTCGGGACGTGAGGGCGAACTGGGACTGGTCTTCGCCGCCTGGTGCGCTGCCTCGGTGGTCGGCGGGCTGATCTACGGGGCGTTGCATCGACCGGTGTCACCGCTGCTCCTGCTCCTGCTGATGGGCCTGTTCACCATTCCGATGGGGTTCGCCGAGAACACCCTGACCCTATGCCTCCTGTCCATCCTGCCGGGACTCCTGTGCGCGCCGGTCCTCTCCGCAGCGTCGGAGCGGGTGGCGGACCTCGTGGTGGAGGAACGCCGCGGGGAGGCGATGGGATGGTACGGCTCGGCGCTGACCTCGGGGGTCGCCCTCGGCGCCCCCCTGGCAGGGATCACCATTGACACGGTGGGGCCGTCTGCCGCCTTTACTACGGTGGGCGCGGTCGCCGTCGTGATCTGCCTACTCGGTCTGGGTGCACAGCAGGTACGACGACGACGACGGCGCTAGCTGCCGCCCGTGCCTGCCGCCGCCCGTGCCCGCCGCGGCCGGGGCGCCGCGGTGGGGCTGACGGCGACGAAGACTAGTTGACCGCGCCGGTGAACTTCTCGCCGGGCCCCTTGCCGGGGGCGTCCTGGATGATCGATGCTTCACGAAACGCCAACTGCAGTGAACGGAGGCCGTCGCGCAGCGGGCCGGCATGCTGGCCGCCGATCTCCGGTGCCGCTGCTGTCACAAACCCGGCCAGAGCCGTGATGATTTTGCGGGCCTCATCCAGGTCCTTGAGTTCCTCGGCGTCGTCGCCTTCGGCCAGCCCGCACTTCACGGCGGCGGCGCTCATCAGGTGCAGTGCGGAGGTCATGATCAGCTCCACGGCGCTGACCTCGGCGATGTCGCGCCGGACCTGCCGGCCGTCGTCATCGGCTGTCTGAGCCAGGGGATCCTGGCTCAACGGCTCCCCGGCGGGGGCGCCGCTGGTCCCGGGTGCCTGGAAGATGTTGCGTGCGCTGTCTTGATTACTGGCCGGAGTGCTCATGCTGGTAAGCTTGTCACAGACCGGCTGGAGGTCGGTATTTTTTGTGCCCGCATGGGCCATGAAAAAGATCACTCCAGTCTGCAAGCGGAGTTTCTCCCACCCGCGATTGCCAGGTGTTTCGTTGCGAAGCATGGTGGCAGCCGGGTTAGGTCGGTACGTACTGTCTGAGGTAGTCATCTCACCAGTGCGGCTCCACAGCATTGTGGAGCCTGCCGATCATTGAGGCCTCTGATTGCATGTGCAGTCGGGGGCCTTCTTCGATTGCACGAGGTGAGACTTCCTAAGATTTCAGGAGCAACACATTAGCGAGCCAAGAATCAATGATCGTATCCGCGTCCCTGAGGTGCGGTTGGTAGGACCTGCGGGCGAACAGGTAGGCATCGTCCGTATTGAGGATGCTCTCCGTCTTGCCTCCGAGTCAGACCTTGATCTTGTTGAGGTTGCACCGCAGGCCAAGCCTCCGGTAGCCAAGCTGATGGATTTTGGCAAATACAAGTATGAAGCCGCTGTGAAGGCTCGTGAGGCGCGCAAGAATCAGACGAACACGGTTCTCAAGGAGATCCGGTTCCGCCTGAAGATTGACACTCACGACTACGAGACCAAGCGTGGACATGCGATGCGCTTCCTGGGTGCCGGTGACAAGGTCAAGGCCATGATCCAGTTCCGCGGACGTGAGCAGCAGCGACCCGAGATGGGCATCCGCCTGCTGCAAAAGTTTGCCGAAGACGTTGCCGAGGTCGGCATCGTGGAGTCAACTCCACGCATCGACGGGCGCAACATGGTCATGGTTATCGGACCGGTCAAGAACAAGGCCGAGGCCAAGGCTGAGGCGCGACGCGCCACCCAGCGTGCCGACGCCAAGGCCGCGAACGAGGCAGTGAAGGCTGGTACCGAGAAGCTCGACACCACCCCGGACAAGGCGCCCATGACGCAGAGCCTCGCGGACCTGCTCCCTGATGGCTACTCGACCACGGCTTCCCAGGAGGCAGCCGAAAAGGCTGCCGCGCAGGAAGTGATTGCGGCCGAAGTTGCAGCGAAGGAAGCTGCGGCACAGCAAATCGTCGACCGTGAGAAGGCCGTTCAGGACAAGGCCGATCAGGAAGCCGCAGCAGCTGAAGCCGCCCAGGCAGCCAAGGCTGCCGAGAAAGCTGCGGCCGAGGCGCCCAAGACTCCGGCTAAGGCACCCGCCAAGGCAACGGAGAAGCAGGCAGCGGAGAAGCCAGTAGCGGTTGCAAAGCCGGTCGCGGCGCCGAAGCCCGTGGCAGCTCCTAAGCCGACGGCCATGCCGAAGCCCGCAACACCAAAACCTGCCAGCAAGGCGGCTCCCCGGAGCGCGCCGAGCCGGCCTAAGCCAAGCACCTCCGACTAGGGTTCACCCCCGTCGGAGCCGCCAGGCGCCCGAATAAGCCCGCAGGCACCCCCGCGGGTGCCGCACGAGCCACCTGCAATCGTGGGTGGAAACCAAAGGAGATCGGTTCTCATGCCGAAGATGAAGACCCACAGCGGTGTCAAGAAGCGCTTCAAGCTGACCGGAAGCGGCAAGCTCAAACGCCAGCAGGCCAACCGCCGCCACTACCTGGAGCACAAGCCCTCCACGCTGACTCGCCGTCTCGGTAGCGACAAGATTGTTTCGAAGGCCGATACCAAGGTCATCAAAAAGATGCTCGGCATCTAACTCACCCAAACCACTTAACCGGGGCTACGCCAGTCAACTGCTCACAGCAGGACGGTGTGACACTACAATCCGGTAGATCTACTGAAGGAGTACGCACGTGGCACGTGTGAAGCGGGCGGTAAACGCCCACAAGAAGCGTCGGGTAATTCTCGAGCGGGCGAAGGGCTACCGCGGGCAGCGTTCACGCCTGTACCGCAAGGCTAAAGAACAGCTGCTGCACTCATTTGTCTACAGCTACGGCGACCGCCGCAAGCGCAAGGGTGACTTCCGTCGCCTCTGGATCCAGCGCATCAACGCCGCATCCCGCGCCAACGGCCTGACCTACAACCGTTTGATTCAGGGCCTGAAGGCCGCTGAGATTCAGGTTGACCGCCGGATGCTGGCCGAGCTTGCAGTTTCCGATGCCAATGCGTTCTCCGCGCTGGTACAGATTGCCAAGAACTCCCTGCCTGCCGACACCTCGGCTCCGGCCGGCGCTCAGTCAACAGCTGCCAAGACACCAGCGAAGGCATAACCCTCTCCGTTTTCCGGCCTGACCGGATTACTGGGAACATCAGTACATGAATAACACCGGACGCCCTGCGGCACCCCCCATGACCAACCCCCGAGCTGATCGGGTGAAGGAAGTGGCACGGCTCGCAGGGCGTCCGGCTCGTTTAAGGCAGGGCCGGTTCCTCGCCGAGGGCCCGCAGTCCGTCCGTGAGGCGTTGACCCTGCATTCAGCCCGCCGGGCTGTCGGCGCGCCAGCAGTGATCGAGGAGCTCTTCATCACCGAGGAGTGCCTTGAACGCCACGCGGAGCTCGGCCTGTTCGAAAATCAGCCGGCACCGCGGCTCGTCACGGAGGAAGTCCTGGCCGAAATGTCCTCCACCGTGACCCCGCAGGGCGTGATCGCGGTGTGCGCCTTCGTCGATGTGTCGCTCGACGCAGTACTCGCCGATGAGCCCCGGCTGGTCGCGGTGATGGTTGAAGTGCGCGATCCCGGCAACGCCGGGACCATCCTGCGGGCCGCCGACTCTGCGGGCGCCGACGCGGTGGTGCTGACGTCGTCGAGCGTTGACCTGTACAACCCGAAGGCTGTCCGGTCCACCGTCGGTTCGCTGTTCCACCTGCCCGTGGTCCTGGGCGCTGACCTAGATCTGGTCCTCTCATCCTTGCGGGACCGCGGCATCACGGTGCTGGCAGCCGACGGGTATGGCGACGTCGACCTCGATGTTCTGCAGGAGGAGAGCGCGCGACGCCGGTTGGCGCCGGCATCAGCCGACACCACCGAGGTGAAGGAAGCGCAGCTCGAGGCACCGACGGCGTGGCTCTTCGGCAACGAAGCACAGGGGCTGCCCGACGTCGTCCTCAAGGGCGCCGACCACCGGGTGGCCGTACCGATCTATGGGCGGGCCGAGAGCCTCAATGTGGGGACTGCGGCGACCGTCTGCCTCTACGCCTCAGCGCGGGCGCAGCGCCTCAGCTGACGGTGACCCGTTCGGGCGCTCGAACAGCCTCGGAGCGACGGTCCATGCGCCCACTGACCAGCGCGACGGCGAGGCCGACGACAGCCAACACCGCACCGACAAGAGCCGGGGCCGTGTAGCCCCAGCCGGCGGCAATCACTACGCCGCCGAGGAACGCGCCCAGGGCGTTAGCAATGTTCAGGGCCGCGTGGTTCAGGGACGAGGCGAGCGACGGCGCATCCGGGGAGACGTCGAGCAGGCGCACCTGGAGCGAGGGGATCAGCATGGCACCGATCGCTCCGACCAGGAACACGAACAGCAGCGCGGTTGGCGCCCACTGGACGGCGAACGAGAACGCCACCAGCGCCACGGCAATCACGCCCATCACCCAGTAGATGGTGCCCATCACCGAAATGTCGGCCAGGCGGCCACCGACAATGTTTCCGGTCACCATACCGAGCCCGTAGAGGGCGACGACGAAGGGCAGGGTGGTCTCGGGGAGTCCTGTCACTTCGGTCATGGTCGGGGAGATGTAGGAGTAGACGGCAAAGAAGCCACCGAAGCCGACAGTCCCGATAAGCAGCGTCATCCAGACCTGGCCGCGCTGCAGCGCACCGAGCTCCCGCCGGATACTGGCGTTCTGCAGGACCTTCTGGTGTGGGACGCTGCGGGAAATCATCCAGATCGTGACCAGTCCGATGACGCCGACCAGCAGGAACATGGTCCGCCAGCCGAACATCTGACCCAGCCAGGTGGCAAACGGGACTCCGATGACGTTGGCGATGCTGAGCCCCAGCATCACCATGGCGACGGCGTGCGCGCGGCGTGTCGGGGCGGATAGGGAGGCGGCGATGACCGCGGCGATACCAAAGTAGGCGCCATGCGGCAGGCCCGACATGAGGCGGGAGAACAGGAGCCAGCCGTAGTCAGCGGCGAAGTAGGAGGACAAGTTGCCAACGGTGAACAGCATCATCAGGCCGAGCGCCATCCCCTTGCGGGGGAGCCGGGCGCCGAGCGCTGCAAGGAGTGGAGCGCCGACGACGACGCCGATCGCGTAGGCCGAGATCACGTGTCCACCCTCGGGAATGGAAATATTGAGATCGCCCACCATCTCCTGCAGAAGTCCCATGATGGCGAACTCAGTGGTGCCGATGCCGAAGCCGCCCATCGCGAGGGCGATGATGGCAAAGTTCAGCTGACGTGGAGTCAGGGCGGTGCTTCGGGCGTCAGACATGGAACTCGTTTCGGCGGCTGGGGGTGGTGTGGGGGCATGCGTCTGTTAGGCGCAACGCAGCGACGCCGTTGTCTATTTCAACTGTAGCGCCGTAGGCTCCGTCGGCGCCTGTTGTGCTGTCCCTCGCGTCGGTCCTCCCAGTACTCGATGTATAGGGAAGAGGATGCCGATCCGCCTGCCCCGGTGTGCCAGGTTGGCAGCACCACGCTCAAGTACCAGTTGCGGGCGATCGAGGATCTTGTCGCCTGGCTGTCCGCTCAGGACGGATGGGTTCCGCTTGGCGCTGCCGATGATAGCAAGCCGGCGCCCAACGGGTCGGTCGAGGCGTGGGGCCGGTCCGAAGGCAACCCGGTGGCCGGCTGGTACGGCCTCCGGAAGGGCTACCGAGGACGGTTCGGGATGTACCTGCCGCCAATCCCTGAAGAGTTGGGGTTGGTAGAACTCACCCATGACAAGCGGAACAACCAGCTGCGAGCCCGGTAGGAGTGGTTCGACGTGAGGCACCCGCCCGCTACACTCGGTTCGTGCCTGCTGAGAAGTTACCGCGCCAGATTGTCGGCGCCGCGATTGTTGATTCGCTCGACCATCCCACCTGGCTGCTCGCTGCCCGCCGGACCACTCCCGAGCAGTTTGCCGGGATGTGGGAATTCCCCGGTGGGAAAGTCGAGGCGGGGGAGTCGGATACCGAGGCCCTGCATCGTGAGCTGCTTGAGGAGCTCGGGGTGACAGTGGTGCTGGGCGCCGAAGTGGGAGGACCTCTTCCTAGCGGTTGGCCCCTAAACGAGGGTGCCATCATGCGGGTGTGGCTCGCCGAGGTGACCACGGGCGAGCCGAGGCCGCTGGAGGATCATGACCTCCTCACCTGGGTTCCCCTCGCTGGTTCACCCGCACTGGTGGACCTCGCGTGGATCCCGGCGGATCGTCCCATTGTTGACGCACTGCTGGCCCTGGTTGCTGCGCCGCTCTAGAACAGTGTCGGCTCCGGGCCGGCTGCCAGTGATGGTGAGGATGCCCCTACCGGGGGACTGCCGCCGCCGTCGTTGGACACCCCCGGTTCGAGCTCTCTGAAAAACTGGGCCCCGGAGGTGAACCCATGGTTGGCCCGGTGGTGCCGGATACGGCCGGACAGCCAGGTCCGGTACTCCTTCGACGCGTAACTTCCGCCGCGGTAGAGCCGCTGATAGCGCCCCACCAGCGCAGGGTGATTGGCGGCCAACCAATCCATATACCACTCGCGGGCGCCGGGACGCAGATGTAGTGCGCCCGCCGAAACGCCCGTCGCACCGGCAGTTGCCAGCGCACCAAACAAGGCATCCAATGACTCGTCGCTGTCCGTCAACCAGGGCAGGATCGGCATGGCCAGGACGCCGCAGGGAAGGCCCGCGTCCCGCAATCGGCTGACCAGCTCCAGCCGGGCCTTGGGGCTCGGGGTGCCAGGCTCCACCGCATGGGCCAACACTGGATCGATGATCGCCAGGGAGATGCCCATCCCGATCTGCACTGCGGAGGATGCTTTTTGCAGCAACGGGATGTCCCGTGCCAACAGCGTGCCCTTGGTGAGGATGGAAAACGGGGTTCCGGAATCGGCCAAAGCGGAGATGATGGCGGGCATCAACCGGTAGCGACCTTCGGCCCGCTGATACGGGTCGGTGTTGGTGCCCATGGCCACGTGCTCACGCCGCCACGACCGGCGGGATACTTCGCGGCGTACCACTTCTCCGGCATTCGTCTTCACCACCAGCTGCGAATCAAAGTCCAGTCCGGTGTCCAGGTTCAGGTAGCTGTGGGTCTTCCGGGCGAAGCAGTAGACGCAGGCGTGCGAGCATCCCCGGTAGGGGTTGATGGTCCAGTGGAACGGCATGCTTGAGTCGCCGGGCACCTTATTGAGTACCGATTTGGCCAGCACCTCATGGAAGGTGATGCCAGCGAATTCGGGCGTCCTCACGGTGCGGACCAGCCCGCTGAGGGGGAGTAGCGCCTCCTGCGGACCGGGCGCCGTCGTCGTCGTACTTTGACCAACCCATCTCATGAATACAGTAGAACACATCTTCGAACTTATTCGAAGGAAGTCGCGGCTATTAGGCTTGAGCCACGCTCAGTCATCTCCCCGAAAGGACTCCATGCCGCTCGACGTCGAAAGTCTGCGTTCCCACTTCCCCTCCCTGTCCTCGGGGATCGCCCACTTCGACGGTCCGGGCGGAACCCAGACGCCCAGCATCGTCGGACAGGCCATCGCCGACACCCTGACCAGCCCGCTATCCATCAGGGGGACCTCGGTCGCATCCGAACGGAACGCTGACGCGGCCGTGCTCGGATTCCGGTCGGCCCTGGCGGATTTCCTCAACGCGGATCCGCTCGGAATTGTCTACGGCCGCAGTGCCACGCAGCTCACCTATGATTTCGCCAGGCACCTCAGCGCCGGGTGGGGGCCGGGCGACGAGGTGATCGTGACCCGCCTTGATCATGACTGCAACATCCGACCATGGGTCCAGGCTGCCGAGCGTCAGGGTGTGACAGTCCGGTGGATGGGTTTCGATCCAGCCACCTCCGAGCTTGACCTCGACGAACTGGCGGCTGCCCTGAGCCCCCAAACCCGGCTGGTCGCCGTCACCGCAGCGTCCAACCTCCTCGGCACCATGCCCGACATTCCGGCGATCGCGACGCTGGTGCACGACGCCGGGGCCCTCCTGTACATCGACGGGGTCCACTACGCAGCCCATGCCAGCGTCGATGTGAAGGCGCTCGGAGCAGACTTTTTCGTCTGCTCGCCCTACAAATTCCTCGGACCGCACTGCGGCGTCCTCGCCGCAGAGCCGGCGCTGCTGGAGACGTTCACCCCGGATAAGCTGCTACCCTCCACCAACGCCGTGCCCGAACGTTTCGAACTCGGGACCTTGCCGTACGAGATCATGGCCGGCGCGACGGCGGCAGTGGACTTCATCGCCTCACTGGGCACCAGCGACGGGTCGCGCCGGCGCCGTCTCGTAGCCGCCCACTCCGACATCGGGCAGCACGAGTCGTTCCTCCTGCACCTCCTTGAGGCTGCGCTCGCGGATTTGCCGGCGGTGACGGTCCACTCCCGCGCCGCCGCCCGGACCTCAACCCTGTTGCTCACCGTCGACGGCCACCCCGCCGTCGACGTGAGCCGGTTCCTCGCCGCACGGGACATCCTGGTGCCAGCCAGCAACTTCTACGCCATCGAAGCAGCGGGCGTGCTGGGGTTGGGGGAGGCTGGCGGATTACGAGTGGGGCTGGCGCCCTACACGAACCTCGACGAGGTACAGCGGTTGATTGAAGGGCTGAAGGCGTGCCTCGCGTGACCCGCCCGGCCTTCCGACCCAGAAGAGTGGCCCACCCGCAGGCTAGCTGTGGGGCAACCACTCAGGTGCGGCTCCGCCACTCATCTGGGACGGCGCCTAGGCTTGACCCATGATCCTCCTCACCGGATTCCAGCCGTTCGGCGGCGAAGCGAGCAACCCGTCGTGGCAGGCGGCCGAGCGGGCCGCCGCACACCTGAGCCAGTCCGGCGTCGAAGCGGTCGCCGTCGAACTGCCCTGTGCCTTCGGCGAAAGCATCGCGACCCTGCGCGCCGCAGTTCAGCTGCATCGCCCCGCCCTGGTGCTGTGCGTGGGGCAGGCGGGCGGACGGTCAAGGATCTCCCTCGAGCGGGTAGCGATCAACATCGACGACGCCCGGATCCCCGACAACTCAGGCAACCAGCCCATCGACACCCCGGTCCGGGCCGACGGTCCCGCCGCCTACTTCTCCACCCTGCCCATCAAACAGGCACTGCAGGACCTGACGGACTCGGGCATCGCCGCCGAGATCTCCCAAACCGCCGGCACCTACGTCTGCAACCACGTGTTCTACGGGCTGATGGACCTGCTGGCGACGACCCCCGACGGCGGCGCCCGCGGCGGGTTCATCCACGTCCCCTACTCGTCGGACCAGGCCGACGCCCACGGGGCACCCGGCATGCCCGTCGCCGACATGGCGGCCGCACTCCGCCAGATCGCGCTCACCAGCCAGCGGACGACGTCGGATCTTCGGCTGGCAGCGGGCGCCGAACACTAGGATTCTCGTCATCGCGCGTGCATCAGAAGGTAGGTGCGGACGAATGCCGTGACACGAAAAAAGCGCCGTTAGCCCTCAAAAGGAACGCCCAAATCTATGGAAATCGAACACAATTTCGAATAAAATTGGGTATAAGCATCACCCACCTGGATTCTGAACCTCGACCAGCCGAAGCGGTGTCGTCCCTGCACAGAAATCTCCTCGCGTTGGCCGGGAATTTTACGGGCAGGTCGTGCCTTATGAGCACGCTTGAGCTGGCCAATACCGTCGCTGCTGTAGAGGAGCTCTCCCGGGCAGTGGAGTACCTGCAGATTCTCGGAGCACATGCCGTGGACCAGCAGAATATCGCGGCGACGGGGGAGTCCGGCCAAACAATCAGGTGGAGCATGCCTGGTGTGGAGGGTGGCTCCCCGCGGGGCGAGTTTCGGGATACGGCCGAATATTTGCGGGCAAGGCTGCTGATCGGACGGTCTGAAGCGCGCCGAAGGCTCCGGCTCGCGGCAACCGTCGTGCCTCCCAGGTTCCTCAACGGCTCAAGTGGTACGCCGCGGCTGCAACATCTCAGCACAGCGATGGCCGCCGGTGAGGTCGGAGGGCGGGCGGCCGCGCTGATTAGCGATAGTGTCGAGCGGGTGCGTCCGGCTGCCACCACACCGCAGGCGCGTGGAATGCTGGTGGCCATGGAGCAGGCCTTGACCTCGCAGGCCGCTGAGTCAGACACAGACGTCCTGGCAGTGGTGGCCCGGCACTGGGAAGCAGCGATTGACCAGGACGGAAACGAACCCAGCGACGAGCTGTTGAAAAGTCGGCAGGGGGTATTTCTCCGCGGGCTGCGCAACGGACTGCACCGGTTGGAGATCACTGCCACTGAAGGACAGTTCGAGGTTCTCTCCACTGTCATGAACACAGCCACCAATCCCCGGATAGCAACGAATCGCCAGCAGGGCGCGGATCAAACGCAGGACTCGGTACCGCCGCGCGTCGGCGTCGGCGTCGGCGGCGCGGTGCTGGATCCAGACGCCGAGCCCATCGTCGATTGGCGGACCCGGGCACAACAACTGCTTGACGGCCTGGTTGGCGCCTGTCGGATTGCGCTGGCAACAACCAAACTGCTCGCTACCGGCGGCCATCGGCCTCAGGTGATGGTGACCATAGGCTTCGAGGAACTAGCGGGGAGGGTCAACGGAACCGGTCATGCTGTGTTTGCCGGGCCAGTCAGTCCCGCTACCGTCCGCCGAATTGCCTGCGACGCGGACATCGTCCCGATGGTGCTGGGTGGAAAGGGCGAAATCCTCGACGTCGGTAGGGTCAAGAGGTTCTTCGGACCGGGCCTCCGCAGAGGGCTGGTCGCACGTGACAAAGGCTGCGGATTCCCGGACTGCACCATCCCGGCGGTGTGGTGCGAAGCCCACCACATCATTCCCTGGTATGCCAAGGGTCGAACCTCCATCGACAACGGCGTGCTTCTATGCGGCTTTCATCATGATCTGGTCGAGCAGGGTAATTGGGAGATCAAAATGCGTCAGGGCAGTCCCTGGTTCATTCCCCCGCCCTACCTAGATCCCGGTCGGAAGCCGCGGCGCAACCGCTACCGCCATGTCAGCATCACGCAGATGACGGCACACGCCCGGTTCCGGGACCCCTGGGCCGGTGATTAAGGACCGCCCTTGCCCTGGTAACACGAGCTGTCGAGGCGAGATGCTGCGCAAGGTGTCGGTCCCGCATCACAAGTTCTTTTATTCAGCAGGCTCGATGCGCCAGCTCACTGTCACGCTGCAGACGACGGCGGCCTCGCCGGGAGTAACCGGCATTGACGAATCCTCGGCCATCATGGTGCGCATCCCGGGGCGGGGTGCAGCCCCCGCCTCTTCGGTAATAGTTTCCACGCCACCGAGAGTGCACCCAGCCAGGTTGGCCCACCGTTGAGCCCGGTCACGTGCATCCCGCCACGCAGCGTCCTGGGCCAGGGTGGCCCTGTCCGCTGGATCGGAGAACCCGAAGGCCAGGGAGGTGATGCGGGCGTCGTCGCCGCCGGCGTGCACCACGGCGTCGAGGACCGCCGAGGCGGACGCGAGGTCGTCGATCGTCACCGTGAGGTCCTGCGAGGCAACGTAGCCGGACACTTTCTGCTCCTGGTTCTCGCCCCAGTGAATGTCAGCCCGCAACCCAATCTGGCGGGTGGCCCGAGTCAAAGAGGGGAAGGCCAAAGCGTCGAGGGCGTCAAACACCCGCGACGCTGCGTCTGCGGCCCGCAGATAGGCGTGCGGGGCCGTGGGTCGGCGTACCTCCACGCCGACGTCGAGGTGGAGTCGGTCGGGTACACCACTGACCGAGCCTGTACCGGTAACCGTGATGGTTGGAACGTCGGGGCTGGACGTCATGATGGTCTCCTTTTCGCGAAGACGGCGGAAAGTGATGTGGCAAGCGGCCGCACGGGCCGCTGAACATAGCCGCCATCGGCCAATCCCGCCCGGCGTTCAAAAGTATTCGCTGACGCGGGATCGCCGGTACGCAGGAGAGAAAAAGCCGCCGCCCCGAAGTAGAGGGGGAGGAAGGGTAAACCCAGGCACGCCGCATACTGGGTGCTGTGCCGGGATTCATGGGCCAGCAGTGCTGGGCGGGGTGTCCCCTCCGAAGCCGACGCGCGGAACAGAATCACGTTCCCCACCGTGAAGGCGCTCGCGACCGGCAAGGTGCCGGTGTAGCCGAAGGCCAAAAGTAGACCGGCCGGGCCACTGCGGACCTCGCAGCGCTTCGCTGTCGCAAGGGCAAGCCCCGCCGCCGTGGACAGGTTCATCCAGTTGAGCAGCCATCGCATTCTGTGGGCCGGGACCATGGAAGTCATCCTAGTACGTGGGTCCCGGCCGCCCATTGGGGACTCAGCGCCGGTGTTAGCTAGACTTGCACCGTCTGCCAACGGTCACCGGATCCGCGGTGAAACACCAGTTGCCCACCACCACTGAAGGTATGAACATCCCGATGTCTGACTCCATACAGCCGGGCGGACCCGCCCACGCGACGTCCGCCGTCGTCGACGTTCCTTCGCCACTGGATGCGGAGGCCATCGGCGCGACAGTCGACCGCGCGCTCGCCGACATCGCCGCCGCGGCGGATCTTGACGCGCTCAAGCAGGTCCGGATCGCCCATACCGGTGATAAATCTCCGCTCAGCCTGGCGAACCGGGGCATCGGCGCCCTCGCCAAGGAGGAAAAGGCAGCTGCGGGCAAGAACATCGGCCCGGCCCGCGGCAAGATCAACGCTGCGCTCGCCGCCCGCACCACCGCACTGGAGACCGAACGCGACGCCCGCATCCTGATCGAGGAGGCGGTGGACGTGACGGCCGCGCCGCGCCGTCGTCGTGCTGGGGCTCGCCACCCGCTGTCCACCCTGCAGGAACGGGTCAGCGACATTTTCGTCGGGATGGGCTGGGAGATCGCCGAAGGCCCCGAGCTGGAATCGGAATGGTTCAACTTCGATGCCCTGAACTTCAAGCCGGACCACCCGGCCCGCGACATGCAGGACACCTTCTTCGTGGACCCGCCCGAGGCACACCTGCTGCTCCGCACCCACACCTCGCCCGTCCAGGTGCGCTCCATGCTGGAACGCCCCCTGCCGCTCTACGTGCTGTGCCCCGGCAAGGTGTTCCGCACCGATGAGCTCGATGCCACCCACACGCCCGTGTTCCACCAGTTCGAAGGCCTGGCCATCGACCGGAACCTCAGCATGGCTGACCTCCGCGGCACGCTGGAGCATTTCGCCCGGCTGATGTTCGGCGACGACGCCCAGATCCGGTTGCGACCCAACTTCTTCCCGTTCACCGAACCGTCAGCCGAACTCGACATCTGGCACCCCGGCGCCAAGGGCGGCCCGCAGTGGATCGAGTGGGGCGGCTGCGGCATGGTCCACCCCAACGTGCTGCGTGCGGCGGGCATCGACCCGGAGGAATTTTCCGGGTTCGCCTTCGGTATGGGTATTGAACGCACTCTGATGTTCCGCAACGAGGTCGGCGACATGCGGGACATGATTGAGGGCGATGTACGGTTCAGCGAGCACTTCGGGATGGAGATCTAGGCATGCGTATTCCACTTTCCTGGTTGCGTGAATTCGCACAGGTCCCGGCCGGCGCCACCGCCGAAGACGTAATGGCCGAACTGGTCAAGGTTGGCCTGGAGGAAGAGGCGGTCCACCGTCCGACCGACACCCTGTCCGGCCCCGTCGTCGTCGGCCAGGTCCTCTCCGTCGTCAAGGAACCGCAGACCAACGGCAAAACCATCAACTGGTGCCAGGTCCGCGTGGTCCCCGAAGGTCAGGCCCAGACGCTAACTACCGAGGGCATCGACCCGTCGGGGGTGCAGGGCATCGTCTGCGGCGCCCACAACTTCGTTGAGGGCGACAAGGTGGTGGTCACCCTGCCGGGTGCGGTGCTGCCCGGCGACTTCCGCATCGCCGCGCGCACAACCTACGGCCACGTCTCAGCCGGCATGATCGCGTCGGTGCGCGAACTCGGCATCGGCGACGACCACGACGGCATCCTGGTGCTCGCCACCCTCGGACTGGATCCGGAGGTCGGCTCCGACGCAATGGACCTGCTCGGCCTCTACGACCAGGCCGCCGAAATCAACGTCACCCCGGACCGCAGCTACTGCTTTTCCATCCGCGGTGTCGCCCGCGAGTACGCCCACGCCACCGGGACCACCTTCACCGACCCGGCATCCCAGGTCACAGCGCCTGCAGGAATGTCCGGAGGCTACCCGGTTGCGCTGAGCGACGAGTCGCCGATCTACGGCAAGGCGGGCTGCGACCGATTCGTCGCCCGCACCGTGCACGGCGTTGATGCGACCCGTCCCACGCCGCCGTGGCTGACTTCCCGGCTGCGCCTGGCGGGGATCCGCTCCATCTCCCTGCCCGTCGATATCTCCAACTACGTGATGCTCGAACTGGGTCAGCCCACCCACTGCTACGACCAGGACAAGCTGACCGGTGGCATTGTGGTCCGCCGGGCAACGCCAGGCGAGACGCTGAAGACCCTCGACGATAAGGTTCGCACGCTCGACGACGGGGACCTTCTGATTGCCGATGCGTCGGGCGCCATAGGGATCGCCGGGGTCATGGGCGGCGCCGACACCGAGGTCTCCGACACCACCACCACGGTGCTGATTGAGGCTGCGCATTTCGATGAAGTATCGATCGCTCGCTCACGCCGCCGCCACAAGCTGCCGTCCGAGGCGTCCAAGCGCTTCGAACGCGGGGTGGACTGGCAGGTGGCAGGCATCGCCGCGCAGCGCGTGGTCGACCTTCTGGCCGAGCTCGCCGGTGGCACCGCTGACGACGCCGGAACCGATGTTGGCACCGAGCCCGACGACGTCGTCATCGACCTGCCCGCCGGGTACCCGGCCGGCCGGATCGGAATGGACTTCACCGATGAGCAGATCACCGGTGCCCTGACCGATTTGGGGGCCGTGGTGGAAGCGCACGACGGCGGTCACACCGTCACGGCGCCAAGCTGGCGGCAGGACCTGCAGATCAAGGACGACCTCACCGAGGAGATTGCCCGGCTGGTGGGCTACGACAAGATCCCGTCGCGGCTCCCCGTCGCGCCCCCTGGTAGCGGCCTGTCCCGCGTCCAGGTGCAGCGCCGCCGGGTGCTGCAGGCGCTGGCCGACGCCGGACTCACCGAGGTGCTGTCCTACCCGTTCGTGTCACTGGACAGCAACAACACCTTCGGGTCCGCCGACGCGACGGAGCGACCCTCCGTCAAACTTGCCAACCCGTTGAGCGCCGAACTGGGCTACCTGCGCCGCTCGGTCCTGCCGGGCCTGATCGAGGTCGCGAAGCGAAACCACTCACGCGGGTTCCGCGATCTGGCGCTGTATGAGGCTGGCCTGGTGTTCCTGCCGCAGGAGACGGTCGGTAGCCGGAGCATTCCGGTGCTCGGCGAGCGTCCGTCGGAGGAAACCCTGGACGGCCTCTATGACGGGCTGCCCGATCAGCCGCTGACCATTGCTGCAGTCTTCACCGGCAACGATTCCCCAGCCGGCGCCAACCACCAGCCACGCGCATGGGACTGGGCCGACGCCCTGGACACGGTCCGGCTGATGGCCGACGTCGTCGGCGTGGACCTGGACATTTCCCAGGGCGAGCACCAGGTGTTCCACCCGGGCCGCACCGCCCGCATTGGGCTGCGGACCGGGGAACTGCTCGGCTACGCGGGTGAGTTGCATCCGAAGCTCGTCGCCGCCCATGACCTGCCTCCTCGGACCGTCGCTGTGGAGATCAACGCGGACCTCTTGTTCGACGCCGCGCCGGATGTGATCGTCGCGAAGCACCTCTCGACATTTCCCGCCACCACCCAGGACGTGGCACTGGTGGTCGACGGCGGGCTGCCGGCCGACGTCGTGCTGTCGACCCTGCGCGAGGGTGCGGGGGAGCTCCTCGAAGACGTGCACCTGTTTGATGTGTACGACGGCGCGGGAATCGAGGACGGGCACAAGTCACTTGCCTTCGCCCTGCGGTTCAGGGCGCCGGACCGGACCCTGACCGCCGAGGAGGCTAGCGTCGCCCGCGACGCGGCAGTCCACCTGGCCGCCGAGCGCCACGGCGCCGTTCAGCGCTAAACCTGGGGGCGAAGGCCGTGCACGTCTGCCCAGGTACTCCGGCCCAAAGTGCAGAACCGGGGTGTGTTGGGGGCAACACGACGCGGGTCAGCCGAGAGGGGGGGGAAAACTGCACGGGGCTCAGGGAACAGTAGTACTTTCCCGGTGGTTT
>NZ_JBTNDE010000011.1:0-125587 GCF_054511155.1 Arthrobacter glycogeni
TTGGTGAGACCAACCCTGAGAGGGCTGCCGGTGATTCTCTTACCCGATCACGGGCCGGGTCACAGGCCGAAGCACCCGGTGAAGGCAACCAGTCGCGGGAGGGCAACCAGTCCGGGGAGGGCAACCAGTCGCGGGAGGGCAACCAGTTTTGGGGTGTGCAGGCGAAGGTCTTCGTGACGGTCCCGATGCAGACCCTCATGGGTGGGGATGCGCCGGGTGAGCTCGAAGGGTACGGGCCGATCGACCCGGACACTGCCCGGAAACTCGCCGGGCACGCGCCGTCGTTTACGAGGATCCTCACCCACCCCTTCACGGGGGCCAGGCTGGGCGCTGATGCGACCACGTACCGGGTCCCCAAAGACCTCCAAGATGCTGTGAGAGTCAGAGACGGGACCTGTCGGCATCCGGGGTGTAACCGGTTGGCGGTGTTCTGCGAACTCGACCACACGATCCCCTGGTCCCGGGGCGGGACGACCAGTTACTCAAATCTGGCAGCGCTCTGTAAACGTCACCACATGTTCAAAACGGAGGGTTTCTGGCACTACACCCAACCTGAACCCGGGACGATCATCGCGATCTCCCCCGCCGGAGAAACCTACACCACCAAACCCAACCCACCACCCACACCACCACCACCACCACCGCGACCAGAAACCCCACCACCGTTCTAGGATGAAGCCCCTCCCCAATCGCCGAAGCGGGACATCCGGCGTCTCAGAACGACTCAGAACGCCGTCAACCCGCCAGATCTCACGCCTCGGCGAAGAGGGTAATCGTGGCATGCCGCTTGGCCGGAACGCGAAGAAAGAGCGTACGGGGGATGCTTACCCGCGATGGGCTGGCTCGGCGCGGTGTTCGTGCTCCTGGCGCCCGGGAGCCTCTCCCGCAGAGCCCCTGTGCACCGGTCCGGATTCCCTGCCCAGCCGTGACGGCCACCAGATGCGGTGACCCAGGTCGTAGGCCAGAGCGGGCACCAGCAGCGAGCGAACAATGAGCGTGTCCAGCAGCACCCCGAAGGCCACGATGAACGCAATCTGGGCCAGGAACAGGATCGGAATCACCCCGAGCGCGGCGAAGGTCGCGGCCAGCACTACCCCCGCCGACGTGATCACGCCGCCAGTGACGCCCAGACCCCGCAGGATTCCCGGGCGGGTGCCGATCCGCAGCGACTCCTCCCGGACGCGTGTCATCAGGAAGATGTTGTAGTCCACGCCGAGCGCCACGAGGAACACAAACCCGAAGAGTGGCACCGAGGCATCGGCGCCGTCGAAGCCGAACACGTTGTTGAATACCAGCGCCGAAACGCCCAGCGCCGTGGCGTAGGACAACACCACGCTCGAGATCAGCAGCACCGGCGCTACCACGGAGCGGAGCAGCAGCATGAGAATGACCAGGATCACCGCGAGCACAATCGGGATGATCTTCACCAGGTCGGCCTGCGCCGTGTCGTTGGTGTCGATGGCAATCGCTGTCACACCGCCCACCAGCGCCTCCGGGCTGGCGTCGTCGAGCTCGGTCCGCAGGTCCCGCACCACGTCCTCGGCCGCTTCTGAATCCGCCTGGGACTGCAGGGTTCCGGAGATCAACACGTTGCCGTCGCGGACGACGACGGCGGCACCGGGTTCTGGTGACTCGACAGTCAGTGCCGCGTTGGTGATGCCCGACTGACCCTGCACCACCTCCAGCACAGCATCCTGGTCCTCTTCAGGGGCGATAACCGAAACCGGGCTGCCGGAGCCGGCGTCGAAGTGGCGTGCCAGGGCGTCCTGCCCGTCCACAGCGTTGGATTCGGTCAGGATCAACGCCGATTGCGGCACCCCGTTGGCCTGCAGTTGAAGCAGTCCCAACGACCCGGCGACCAGCACCAGGAAGGACGCCACCCACACGGTCCGCGCGTGCCGTGAGATCAGCGTCGCCGTCCGCTTCCAGATACCGCGCAGACCTTCCAGCCCGGTGGCGTCGACGCCGGCCGGCTGGACATGATGGGAGCCGGCCTTGGGGCGCAACGGCCAGAACGCAGCCCGGCCAAAGAGCAGCAGGAACGCCGGTAGCAGGGTCAGGGCGGCGCCCAGCGAGAACACAATCCCGATCGCAGCGATCGGCCCCAGGCTCCGGTTCGAGTTCAGATCGGAGAAAAGCAGGCAGAGCAACGCCAGGATGACTGTCGCGCCGGAGGCGAGGATCGGTTCAAACGAGCCGCGGTACGCCACCCGCATCGCCTCCCACTTGGACTCGAACTCGCCGAGAGCCTCACGGAACCGGGCCACCAGCAGCAGGGCATAGTCGGTGGCGGCACCGATGACCAGGATGGACAGGATGCCCTGACTCTGACCGCTAAGCTGGATCCATCCCCAGCTGGCCAAGGCATAGACCAGCAGGATGGAGGTTGCGAGAGCAAATACAGAGGTCAGCAGCACCAGAAACGGCAGAATAATGGATCGGTAGACGGCCAACAAAATCACGAAGACTGCCAAGAGGGCGACGCCGAGCAATAGCCCGTCGATACCGCCGAACGCGCTGACCAAGTCGGTGGCGAAGCCGGCTGGCCCCGTGACATAGCCGGTGGTACCCTCGGGAATTTCGGCGGTCAGCACATCGCGGAGCGACTCCACCACCTCACCCAGCTCGGCATCGTCGGCAACGAACGCGATGTATTGGATGGCAAAGGAATCTTCGGATGGCACGGGCCCAATGACTGTGGGGCCACCAGCCTCAGCCGCTTCCAGACCGTCGACGGCGGCGAGCGACGCAGTCAGCTCCTCGTAGACCCCCAGCTCCGCCGGCGGGATCTCCGTAGCCGATTTCACAACGATTACGGCGGGCAGGGCATCCGAATCGGTGAACTGTGTCTGCAGCTCCCCAGCCTCCGTGGACTCGGCGCTCGCTGGCAGGAACGACGCCTGGCCATTGCTGGACACCTCCTCCAGCTTGCCGAACGTGGGGCCACCGAACGCCGCGCCGACTAGCCACACCAGGACGACGACGGCGGGCAGCAGGACCCGCAACCACTTGCTGTGCATGATGAACGCCTCTCGAAGTAATTATCTCTAGAGAAGACTATATCTATGATGGAGATAAATGGATAGACGGACTAGAGTTGTCGATGCGGCACCTGTTCAACCGATGAGGTGAAAGGACACATGGTAGAGAATCCGGGCCCTGAACTGATGGCGCTGCTCCAGCAGTTCACCGTTGAGACGGATCGGTATGTTGATGCTGTCAGCGCGCGCGATTCCCTCTACCGCACTGATCTCAACGCCCTCGGTGTGATGATGGGCGCGGCCCGCGCAGGGGCAACGGTGACTCCCGGAATGCTCCGCTCCGAACTGCACCTGAGTTCCCCCGCCACCACCGCGTTGGTGGACCGCCTGAACAGTGCGGGCCACGTGAAACGCACCAGGAGCGACGTCGACCGCCGTCAGGTTCACCTCGAGATGACCGAAAAAGCGATGGAGACCGGGGGGAAGCTCTTCGCCCCCCTAGCGCAGCACATCAGCGGCGCGCTGAAGAACTTCTCGACCAGGGAGCAACTGCTGCTCGCCGAGATGATGCGCCAGATTACCGCGGCGACCATTGCGGCGCGGAATGACGTGGACCAACCACCAGCCCTTTAGCCGGGTTGCTAGGGTGAGTCAATGGATCGATCACGGGCCGGACAGGATCATTTCGACGCAGTAGTGGTGGGCGGCGGACACAATGGGTTGGTCGCCGCCACGTATCTGGCCAAAGCGGGCCGGTCGGTGGTGGTCCTTGAACGCCAAGACCACGTCGGTGGAGCGGCGGTGTCGGCCGAGGCCTTTCCAGGCACTGGGGCGCGGTTGTCGCGCTACTCCTATCTGGTGAGCCTGCTCCCGCAGCAGATCATCGACGATTTGGGGCTCGACCTTGAACTGGTCCGCCGACGCTACTCCTCCTATACGCCCTTACCCGGGGGCGAGTCGGGGCTGCTGGTCGACACCGAGGACCGGAAGGCGACCCGCGACAGTTTCCGGCGCATTGGCGCCGGCCCGGACGCCGGTGCCTTCGGCGAATTTTACGGCCGCACTGCGATCCTTGCGGACAAGCTTTGGCCCACCTTCACCAAACCACTGCTTAGGCGGTCCGAGGCGAAGGGCCTCGTCGGCGACGACGAGATCTGGAACGACTTCATCGAGCAGCCACTCGGCGGGGTGATTGAGCGGGCCGTGGACAGCGATCTGGCCCGCGGAGTGCTCCTCACCGACGGCCTGATCAGCACCTTCGCCCGGGCCCACGACGAGGACCTGCAGCAAAACAAATGCTTCCTCTACCACGTGGTGGGTCGCGGCACCGGGGACTGGGATGTCCCGGTGGGCGGGATGGGCGCTGTCAGCGGCACCCTGGAACGAGCCGCGCGGGCAGCGGGGGTGGTGATCCGCACCGACGCCGAGGTGACCGGGGTGGCCCCCAACGGCGTCGTCCACTACCACCCCACCGGCGAGACTTCTCGGACGCAGCGCGTCACCGGTGAGTACGTACTCGCCAACGTCACCCCGGCCGTGTTGGGTCAGCTGATGGGCGGCCCCCGCACTGATGGTTGGCTCGCTCACGGCGGCGGCGCTGAAGGCGCGCAGGTCAAGGTGAACCTGCTCCTTTCTCGACTGCCGAGACTCAGGGACCCTGAGGTTCAGCCCGAGCAGGCCTTCGGCGGCACCTTCCACATCAACGAGCTGTACTCGCAGCTCGATACCGCCTACACGGCCGCCGAGAATGGTCAGATCCCGTCGCCTCTGCCCATCGAGATCTACTGCCATTCACTGGCCGACCCCTCGATCCTGTCAGATTCGCTGCGGGAATCGGGCGCCCACACCCTGACCGTCTTCTCGCTGCAGACCCCGCACCGGCTGACCCATGACGCGGATCATGATGCCCTGCGGGCCGAACTCCAGGCCGCAGTGCTCGCCTCACTGAACAGCGTGCTGGCCGAACCCGTCGAGGACTGCATCCTGCTCGACGGCGACGGGCGGCCCTGCATCGAAACGAAGACCACCCTCGATCTGGAGGGCACCCTGGGCCTGACCGGCGGCAACATCTTCCACGGGCCGCTGTCGTGGCCGTTCGCTGAAGACGACGCACCCTTGGAGACGCCCGCGCAACGGTGGGGCGTTGCCACCGACCACCCGCGGGTGTTGCTGTGCGGCGCGGGGTCCCAGCGCGGCGGCGGAGTCAGCGGTCTGGGTGGCCACAGTGCGGCGATGGCGATGCTCGAGGAGCATTAGAGCTTGATGAGAAAGCACCGCGACGGCGCGGCATCCCGCCGTCGCGGGGGGTCCCGACAGTAGAGTAAAAGCCTACTAAACCTGGATCAACAGCAAGCGTCTGAACCGGTGCGGAGCATCGGGCGGCCGCTCACCACATCTTGAGGCGAGCGTGACATACACATCACATGAGGGGCCGCGAGCCCTGGTCATCAGTACCAGCCGGGACAGGGGTGCCCTCGCTGCCGTCCGATCCTTGCGCCAGTCCGGCTGGCTGGTAGGTGTTGGCACCCCCGACGACGGCGGAATGCTCGGCGCGTCAGCCGCCTGCTCCGCCCGGCATGTGGTGCCCCGACCGCGCCAGGACGGCAGCGCGTTCACCGAGGGTGTCCGCCGGGCGGTGGCTCTCGGGTCGTACGACGTCGTGTTCGGCGGCGGCGACGACTGGATGGCAGCGCTCGCAACCTACCGCGACGACATCCCCACCCATGTGGCCCATCCGCCCGCCGCGGTGGTCGACGCTGCCCTCAACAAGGTGGACCTCACCGCACGCGCCCACCGGCTCGGCCTCGCGGCACCCCACACTGTGCCAGCCACCGACCAAACCATGACGGAGTGGCGGGGTCCGGTGGTGGTCAAATGCCTGTCGCACTGGGCCCACGGGCAGACCCGCCCCCACCGGATTGAAGCGAAACTTTTCCCCGACGTCGTCTCGGCTGGCCCCCAGATCGACCGGGTTCGGAAAGCCGGCGCCGAACCGATTCTGCAGAAACCGGTCCAGGGTCATCTGGGCGCGCTGATCGGCGTCTTCCACGACGGCCGCCTCAACGGCCGGGTGCAACAGGTCACCTCCCGGCTCTGGCCCACACCCAACGGTGTGTCCACCCGCGCGGAGACCGTACCCGTGGACGAGGAGTTGGCCGCCCGCGCGGAGGCTCTGCTGAGTGATCTGGACTGGTGGGGGCTGGTGGAGTTGCAGTTCCTAATCGACGACGACGGCGTCCATCACCTGATCGACCTCAACGGCCGGTTCTTCGGCTCGATGGCTTTGACCAACGCATCACGTCCGGGACTGACCGATCTGTGGGGGCGTCTGGTGCTGGGTGAGAACGTAGAGAAGTTAGCCGACGCTACCCCGGGGATGCGCTACGCGTGGACCGCCGGGGACCTGCGACGGGCCAGCGTCGAACGACGCGGTGGGCCGGTTGCAGACGTGGTGAACACCCTGCGGTGGGCGGGCCGGTCCCGCCACAGCGTGTGGGATGTCAAGGATTTGGGGCCGACCCTGCACCTGGCCTCGGCTCGGCTGCGACGGGTGGACCGGAAGCCCACACCGGCCGCAGCCGTCCCCTGATCCGCCTCGGTCAACCCCGCCGCCCCCGCCGTGCGACGCCTTTGACCAGGTCGAGGGCGAGGAGCCGCTCCGGCGCGCGCAGCAGCGCCAGCCCGGCCAGGTACACCCCGCACACCACAAGCGCCACAGCCCCGCCGGCCACTAGGGCGGGTTGCTCCGCCACCACCGCGAGCACGGCGACGCCGGCCACTCCGGCTATCGCCGCGAGCCCCAGGGCCCGTGCCAGAAGCGCCGTGGCCGCCCCAAGATCAAGACCCTGATGGCGGCGGTGCAGCAGCCAGCTGTTTGCAAGGGCTGCGAAGCCCAGGGAGGCAGTGGTGGCCAGCGCGATACCGGCAATGCCCATAGTCGGCGCGAGCAGGATGTCACCGACTACGTTGATGACCATAGCGATCACCGCTACGACCACCGGCGCCCGCGCATCGCCGAGGGCGTAGGAGGCGCTGACCACCACTTGCCGGCACCCAAGTGCCAGCAGTGCTGGCGCATACCAGGCCAAAGCGGTGGCCGTTGCAGCGATGTCATCGCCGGTGAAGGCACCGCGGCCGAAGGCCACCTCCGCGAGCGGTTCGGCGGCAATAATCATCACTACACACAACGGCGTCAGTACGGTCACAGCTACCGCAAGCCCCCGCCCGACCAGCCGGCGCACTTCGGCGATGTTGGTTGAGGAAGCGCTCAACGCCGGATACAGGGGTACGAGGAGGGACGCAATGATCAGGGTCTCGGGAAGATTCACGAGACGCCAACCGTAAGACAGGGCGGTGATGGCACCTTCATCAAGGGTGGAGCCCACCGCTCGATCCACCAGCGTGTTAATGTTGCCGATTGCACTGCCCACCAGCATGGGCGGCATTAGCCGCGCCATTTCCCGAAACCCCGGGTCGCGAAGGTTCAGCCGGGGACGCACCCCGGTACCCAGGGAGAACAGCGGCGGGAGTTGCAGGAGCAGCCTCGCCCCCGATCCGACGACGAAGCCCACGGCGAGCGCGGCAATCCCGTAGGTGGGACCGAACAGTCCCGCTGCGCCGATCATGATGATGTTGAACGGAACCCCCTGGAGAGCCGACCAGGCAACCCGCCCATGCGACTGCGACAGGGACGCCAGCAGATCAGTTCCGGCGATCAGCACCGTCGCGATCAGCACGATGCGGGTGAGCGCTTCGGTGGTCTCGGCCTGGGCGCCGTCGAACCCCGGGGCAATAATCGCGGTTACCGGACCGGCGAAGATGCTCATCACCACCCCGCCCACACCGAGCACGATCATAGTGACGGTGAGGGCGGTATCGAACCCGGGGTGGCCCCGGCACCCGCCCTCTTCCTCAGCGGCCTCGCGGGAGGTGACAGGGATCGCCGACCGGGCCATGGCGTAGGCGATCAGGCCCAGCACAATGTTCATCAGGCCCTGGGCCACCAGGTAGGCGTCGAGTGCGGCACCGGCGCCGAAGACGGCGGCGATGACAACGTCACGGACAAACCCGAACAGGGTGGACACGGCGGTCAGGCCGGTCACCAGTAGGGCTGCCCTTCGTATACCTGGCCTAGTCACCCTATGACGATACATTTCGTGGTCTGGATTCCCCGCACCGCGGGGCCAACGCCGCAGCTAGGATCAGTTGGTGACATTTTCCGTCTGGCTGGCTCTGCTTGGAGCCCAGGCCCTCATCAGTTTCAGCCCCGGCGCGGGGGCGGTCAACACCATGAGCAACTCGCTGACGGTGGGTTTCCGTCGGTCGATGTGGGGCATCCTCGGGCAGCAGGTAGCCCTCCTGGTGCACATTGCGGTGGTGGCTGCCGGCGTCGGGCTGCTCGTGGCGAGTTCACCGGTGGCGTTCAACGTGATCCGCTTCGGAGGCGCCGCGTACCTGGTCTATCTGGGCATCCGGAAGCTCTTCCAGGCCCCCGAGCTCGAGGAGGCAGCCGCCGTCCGCCGGGTGGAGGGCGCCTTCTCCCTGTTCCGCCGGGGCCTGTGGGTGAACCTGCTCAACCCTAAGGCCATCGTCTTTTTCCTCGCCTTCATCCCCCAGTTCATCAGGCCCTCCGAACCGCTGCTGGGCCAATACGGCATCCTGGCGGGCACTGTGGTGGCGATCGACGTGCTGGTGATGTGGTTCTTCTACGCGGCTGCCGCCAAATCGTTCAGGCGGTTTACGCAGAACCCGCGCGGGCAGGTCGTCCTCAACCGTGTCTTTGGCCTACTGTTTGTAGCCGTGGGCGTCCTGCTCGCCGTCGCCTGACGACACCCCGAAGGATCCACTGCCCATGCCACCGACAGCCGGGACCGCCGTCGCACCGTTGATCATTGCTGTTGACGGTCGCTCGGGGGCCGGCAAGACCCGGCTCGCGGTCGAGTTAGCCGCGCTGCTCCGTGAGCACCACACGGTGAGCCTGTTTCACCTCGAAGATATTTACCCGGGCTGGGATGGCCTGGAATCCGGCATGGACCGTTACGTTGCGTCGGTGCTCCGCCCTCTCGCCGCCGGGCGCACCGCCACCTGGCGGGCCTGGGACTGGGCCGCCGGCGACGATAGCCCGGGACGCCGCACCGAACCAGCCGACGTCGTCATCGTTGAGGGGGTGGGCGCAGCCTGCCGGACCGCTCGGGAATTCCTTGACGTCAGCATCTGGGTGGACGCCCCTGAAGAGGTCAGGCGTTCCAGCGCGCTGACCCGCGACGGTGACACCTACGCGCCGTTCTGGGAGCGCTGGGCCCGGCAGGAACAAACGTGGCTCGACCACGATCAGCCGCAGGTCACCGCCGACCTGGTGGTTGACGGGCACCAGGACGCCGCGGCACCGGAGCGGGCCCGGGTGGCCCTGACCGGGCTGCCTCAGTGCGGATCGCTGCTCGCGGTGGAGCGCGCGCAGCGCCGCGCCGCCTCCGTCCAGGTCGAGCGGCTGGCCGGCTGTCCCGATGGTGGTGCCCTGTTCGCCGCCCTCTATGGGCCTTCCGAGGCCGCCGTCTGGCTGGACAGTTCGGATGCGGAGGCGGGTGTGGGCGGGCGGAGCCGGTTCAGCATCATGGCCGACGACGGCGGGCAGTACGGCCAGCTGGCCCGGCACACCGCCGGCAGCACCGAGATCGTCTCCGGGCCGGTCACGGCCCGGATCCCCGGGCCGTTCTTCCGCTGGCTCGACACGACCTGGGGTCGTCGGGCGGTGCCTACCCCCGAGGACTATGAGTGCGGCTTTACGCTGGGCTGGCTCGGCTATCTTGGCTATGAGCTCAGACGGGAAACGGGTGGCATCTCGGTCCCCGCCAGCCCTCTCCCTGACGCGGTGCTCCTGTTCGCGGGCCGCGCCGTCGTCCTGGACCACGAGCAGCAGGCCACCTATCTGCTGACCCTGGCCGGGACCTCCCACGACGAAGACGCACAGGAGTGGCTCGCCTCGGCCCGCGCAGCCGTCGCTGAGGCGCACCCGCAGGACCCTGCCCCGGCCGCCGGCCCGGCGCCGGTCTTCACCTCCCGCGACACCCGGACCGGCTACCTGGACAAGGTCCGCCGGGCGCAGGCGGAGATCCGGGAGGGCAACACCTACGAGGTGTGCCTGACCACCTCCCTGCAGGCCCACACCGCCGAGCCCCTGCGGCCCCTCGACGTGTATGGTTCCCTGCGCCGGGTCAGCCCGGCTCCCTTCGGCCATTTCCTCAGGTTTCCGGGTTTCGCTGCGGCCAGCACCTCCCCTGAGCGGTTCCTGCAGCTCAGCGCCAGCGGCTCCTTGCGGGCCGAGCCGATCAAGGGCACCCGCCGTCGTTCGCCTGATCCGGAACTCGACCGAGCCCTGCGGGAAGACCTGCTGACGTCCCACAAGGACCGCGCCGAGAACATCATGATCGTTGATTTGCTGCGCAACGACCTGTCCCACGTTGCCGTCCCCGGCAGCGTGAGCGTCAGCCGGTTGTGCGAAATTGAGCGGTACGCCACCGTCTACCAGATGGTGAGCACCATCGACGCCCAGCTGCGACCCGGGACGTCCCGAACCGAGGCCGTGGCCGCGGCATTCCCCGCCGGGTCGATGACCGGCGCGCCAAAGATCAGCACAATGGCCATCCTCGACCGGTTGGAGGGAGCCCCGCGCGGCCTCTATTCGGGCGCCGTCGGCTACTTCTCGTTGAACGGCGCAGCCGACCTCGCCGTCGTCATCCGTACGCTCGTGCTTGAGGACGACGACGGCGGCACCCGCCTGACCCTGGGCGTTGGCGGGGCGATCACCGCCGACTCAAACCCGGCGGACGAGTGGGATGAGGTCCGGGCCAAGGCGTTTGGCGTGTTGTCCGGTCTCGGCGCCGAATTCCCGGATAGCTAGGGCAAGCCGGCCGCGCCGTCAATCAGATCTGACGCAGCAAGGCATTAGTATCAGTGCGGAGGAGCGAAATCGAACGGCGCACAGTTCCCAGCGCAAAACCTAGAGGAACCAGGATCAACGGCACCAAAATGACCCATGACTGGCTGAGCACAGCCTGACCAGCCTGCAGGTTTGCTCAGGTTGCGCGACCCGTTCAGGGGGTTGCGGCGCGACACGCCGGCGAACGGCCCATTGCGGTACCAGCACCTGGGCAGACCTGCACGCCGTCGGGAAGAACCAACCGGCCGGAGCCGGTCCGGCTGTTTAGCGGCGGACCTTGCGGCGTCCGCTGATGCCCTCGGCGACGCCAATCAGCAATACAGAAGCGATCACAGCTGCCACGAAGCCGATCACGTTAAGTTCGAAGATCTTCCCGGTTCCCAGGAGGCTGGCAATGATGCCGCCGATCACTGAACCGACAAGTCCCAACAGCAGCGTCGCCAGCAGCCCGAGGTTCTGCTTGCCGGGTTTGATGAGGCGCGCGAGCGCGCCGATGATGAGACCCGCGACGATAAATCCGATCACAATGACTGTCCATTCTTTGAGAGCATTCCCGTTACCACGGGGATGCGTACAACTAGTAACACTACTGATGAAATTCTATCCGATACCGTTGTCGCGAGAAGATAGGCCAAGGACACCGTCGTCGGCCGACGCGCAACTATGCTGATGCCATGACTGTTCTCGTGTTCCTCGATCCTGACTACGACAACGGCCGCGTCGCTGACGCCTCGGTGCCGCAACTGATGGCCACCGACCTCGGCGCCACCCGCGGGGATGGCATCTTCGAGTCCCTGCTGGCGCTCAATGGGGAAGCCCGGAAGGTGCAGGCCCACCTCGACCGGCTCGGGTCATCGGCACACGCGCTCAACCTGGACCTGCCCGCCCAGGATGCTTGGCGTCGGGCCATCGCCACCGCGCTCGACGCGTACGCCGCGACGACGACGGGTCCGGCCGACGTGGAACTGGCGGTGAAGCTCATGGTCACCCGCGGCGTTGAGGGTGCCGATTCCCCCACCGCCTGGGTGCAGGTGTCCCCGGTCCCAGCCAGGACGCAACGTCAGCGGCGAGACGGTCTGGCCGTGCTGTTGTTGGACCGTGGCTACGACAGCACTGTGGCGCAACGGGCTCCGTGGTTGCTGATGGGAGCGAAGACCCTGTCCTACGCCGTCAACATGGCGGCCGTCAGGTATGCGCACGACCACGACGCCGACGACGTCATCTTCACGTCCTCCGACGGCAAGGTCCTGGAGGGGCCGACGTCGACCGTGTTGCTGGCCCGGGTCCGGGACGGCATCAAGACGCTGCTGACCCCGCAGCTGGAAAGCGGGATCCTGCCCGGGACCTCGCAGAACGCGTTGTTCACGGTGGCGAAGGCTGCGGGGTGGGAACTGGGGTACGGGCCGCTGGTCCCGGCTGACCTGTACGACGCCGACGGCGTCTGGCTGATTTCCAGCATCCGTCTCCTCGCCCCGGTAAATTCCCTCGACGGTCAGCAGATCGCCGCTGCCCCTGAGCTCACTGCCGAGCTGTCGGAGTTGGTGGCAAAAATTTCCTGAGCCGGGTGTCGATTTCGGCTCCATTCGACCGTCATGAAAATGAGCGACGCAAACGGCGTCCTCACAAGGGCACGATAGGAGATGCGATGAGCACCGAATACATCATCCTGCTACACGACAACGAGACAGCCTGGCAGGAAGCGACCCCCGAGCAACGAGCCGCGACGTACGGCCGACACACCGAGTTCGCCCGGCGCTGCGCCGAAGACGGGCACACCATGACCGGCGGCGCCGAATTGCAGCCGTCCGCAACCGCCAGGATCCTCCGCGGCGAGACTGTGGGCATCACGGACGGCCCCTACACCGAGACCGCCGAACAGCTGGGCGGGTTCTATCTGGTGGAAACCGACAACGTAGAAGCGCTGACGAAACTGGTCAATGAGTTATTGGCTGATACCACCGGGCCGGCGGAGATCCGGGCCACGATCCGACCGAGCGAGGGCGGCTAAATGAAAGTCGCAGTGTTTCTGTACCAGGATGAGTCGGTCTGGGCCAACGCCACCGAGTCCGAGCAAGCGCGGTACATGGCCGAACATGATGCCTTCTCCGAGGCCGCACGCCGACGGGGGAAGGTCATCGCGGGTGAAGCCCTCGCCCCCGTGTCCACCGCCACGACGGTACGCCGTCGAGGCAACCAGGTGGGCCTCACCGATGGACCGTTCGCGGAGACCGCGGAGCAGCTGGGCGGGTTCTATGTGCTCGACGTCCCCGACCTTGACGTGGCGGTTGACCTGGTGAAGCTGCTGCCCGAATACACGGTCGAACTGCGTCCCGTCGTCGAGTACTAAAGGCCAACGCCGATGCCGGGTCTACCCGATGCCGCAGCGGTCGCGCTCGAGCGGGCCTGGCAAGAGCACTGGGCGCGGTTGCTGGCCCTCCTGGTGGGCCGCTTCCGTCGCCTGGATCTGGCCGAGGACGCGCTGGCTGATGCTTTTGCCACGGCGGTACGCACCTGGCCGCGCGACGGCATCCCGGAGTCGCCGGCGGCGTGGCTGCTGACTGCCGCCCGCCGTCGGGCCCTTGATCGGGTGCGTTCGGAGGCCATCGCGCAACGCCGGGAACCGCTGATGGTGGTGGACGCCGAGGCGCGGGACGCAGCGGCCAACGCCGTCGACGACGGCGGGCACATCCCCGACGAGCGGCTAAGGATGCTCTTCACCTGCTGCCATCCCGCTCTGTCCCCCGACGCCCGGGCGGCGTTGTCCCTCCGGTTCGTCAACGGGCTGAACGTCAGCGAGATCGCCCGGCTATTCCTGGTGCAGGAGCCAACCATGGCGGCCCGCCTCACCCGGGCGAAAAAGAAGGTGGCGGCAGCTGGCATCCCCTTCACCGTGCCCGCACCGGAGCGGATGGCCGAACGGCTGGACGTCGTCGCCGCCGTCATCTACCTTGTGTTCACCTCCGGGTACGCGCCGGCCACCGGCGATGGACCGGTACGGACGTCGTCAGCGGCCGAGGCCATCCGGTTGGCACGGGTGCTTGATGCCCTGCTTCCTGACCAACCGGTGGTGCTCGCCCTGCTGAGCCTGATGACCCTGCAGCATTCCCGTCGGGACGCTCGGGTCTCACCCTCTGGGGCGCTGGTGCTCCTTCCCGATCAGGATCGCAGCCAGTGGCACACCGGCGAGATCGGCGTTGGGCTGGAACTGCTGGGACGGGTCCCCGCCGACAGTCTTGGTCTGGCCAGGGACTATGCGCTCCAGGCGAGGATCGCTGCCCAGCACGCGGTCGCCGCGCGCGCAGCAGAGACCGACTGGGGACGCATCGCCTACCTGTACGCCGAGTTGGACGCGCTGACCGGTTCGCCGGTGGTCCGCCTCGCGCGCGCTGTTGCGGTGATGGAAGCCGATGGGCCGGACGCCGGGCTCCTGTTGCTCGATGGGCTAGACGGACGGCTTTCCCATCATCACCGGCTGCCTGCGGTGCGGGCGGAACTCCTGGTTCGCGCGGGGCGGAACGCTGAGGCAGGTGCCTCATTCGACGCCGCTATCGCCTTATGCGGGAACGAAGCGGAACGTGACCATCTCCGCCGGCGGGCCGCCGAGATCGCTGGACGGCGCCGAGCTCCTTAGGACGCGCCGAGGAGGAAGTTCCAGGTCCCCGCCAGTACCGCTGCGGTCACCGCGGCCCCGGCGATCAGTATCCCCGCCAGACAGACCCAGAGGTCGAGCCGGCTGAAGGTGCTTTCCCTCGCCCAGGTGCGGTCTCCGGCCCCGAAACCGCGCGCCTCCATGGCGACCGCCAGCCGGGTGGCACGGCGGATAGCCTGCACGATCAGGCCAAACGCCTGCCCAAGAAAGCTTTTCAGCCGGGCCACCGGGTTACCTTCAGACCCGACGCCCCGTGCATGCCGGGCCAGTCCGAGGGTCCGCCACTCATCGACCAGCAACCCGACAAGCCGCAACCCCGCCAGGGCACCCAACACAAAGCGGTGCGGCAGCCGCAGCTTTTGCGCCAGCGCATCGGCCAGATCTGTCGGGTCGGTGGTGCTCAGCAGTAAAATACCGGGAAGGGCGATGGCCAGCCCGCGTAGACCAATGGCGATCCCCGAGTTCACCGAGTCCTGGGTGAACAGGATCGGCCCAATTTCCAGCAGGACCGCGCCGGTCTTCTCGGCCAGCAGTGCCGTGCCGTAGGCGGCGACCACCGCTGCCGCCACCAGGGGCCAGGTCCGCTTCAGCAGTTGCCAGGCGCTGATGCCGCTCAGCGGCAGCAGCAGCAGTTCACACCCGAGGACGACGGCGGCGCTCACCCAATCGATGCTGAGCATCACCACGATCGTTACCAGCACAGCGGCGAACAGCTTCGACAACGGGTTGGCCCGTGACAGCAGCCGTCCCGTGAGCTGGGGGGTCAGAACATTGACGCTCACAACGTCGCCTCCAGCACGGCCCGGCGATCGTCGACCCGCAGCACCCGGCTCCCCAGCGCTGCGGTGAATTCCTGGTCATGCGTGACCGCGAGGAGGCTGCCGCCGTTGTGGATCAGTTCCGCCAGCAGTGCCACCAGTTCCGCCCAAGTGTTGGCATCCTGCCCGAAGGTGGGCTCGTCCAGCACCAGGATGTCAGGATCGGTGACCAGCATGGTCGCCACCGAGAGCCTCCGCTTTTCGCCGCCGGACAGCGTGAACGGGTTGGCCTTCAACAGCGAGGTCAGCCTGAGCCGCTCGGCGATGGGATCCACCCGCCGTCGCACTGCTGCCTCGTCGCTGCCCGCCAACCGCCGGGGACCAAACTCCAGCTCGTCGATCACCCGGTGGGTCAGGAACTGGTGTTCGGGTTCCTGAAAGACCGTTCCGATGCGGGTCACCAGTTGCGCCGACTTCCAGGCGTGCGGATTGCTCCCGGTGCCACGGGTTAGCGCGGGTGCCGCCTCCAACCGGCCGCCCCGCGTCGGTAGCAGGCCAGCGAGGGTCAGTGCAAGCGTCGACTTCCCTCCCCCGTTGGGACCGACAATTCCCAGAGAGCATCCTGCGCTCAGGGTGACATTGACGCCGTCGAGCACGGCCGGGCCGCGCTTGGTCCGCGCCACCGCGAGCCCGCTCGCTGCGAGCAGCGCTTCCCCCGGCTCGGGCCGCAGCACGGGGGGCGTCCGTTGTTGGCCGGGGATCCACACTCCGGCTTCCGCCAGCCGGGCGCGGGCCGCCGGGTCGGTGAGCACCGTGCCGGGCGGTCCATCAGCGAGGATACCGCCGTCGGCCGCAAGCACCACCACCCGGTCCACCACGTCGGCCCACACGGCCACCCGGTGCTCCACCACCACGAACGTGGCGCCGGTGCGGTTCAGGACCCGCACGACGGCGTCGCGTACCTCCAGCACGCCGGCCGGGTCGAGGTTAGCCGTGGGTTCGTCGAGGAGCAGCAACCCCGGCTGCATCGCCAGCACTGCCGCCAGCGCCAGGCGTTGCTTCTGGCCCCCGGAGAGTGCCGTTGTCGGATGGTTCAGGGGGGCGGCCAGCCCGACGTCGTCGAGCGCGCGTCGGACACGTTCCCAAATCTCCGTCCGGGGAACGGCTTGGTTCTCGGCACCAAAAGCCACCTCGTCGCCCACCCTGGCCAGCACGATCTGCGTGTCGGGGTCCTGGAGGACCAGTCCGGCGCGCCCGCGCACTGCCCCCGGGGGCTGGCCATCGAGGGTGAGGGACCCGTGCTGTTCGCCCTGCCCCTCGTCCCCGAGGACCCCGGCCAGCCCGTGCAGCAGGGTCGATTTCCCTGACCCGGACGCACCCAACAGCAACACCCGCTCACCAGGCGCGACCGCCAGGTCAAGGTCCTGGACCGCGGGGATCTTGCGCCCGGCGTGGCGCCAACTCCAGCCCTGCGCGCTGATGCTGACGGCCGGAGCGCTGACCAGTTCAGCCATCCCGGTTAGACGTCAGCCGTTCGTCCGGAGGCGAAAGCCGAGAGGACTCCCGTTTTGGCCAGGGCTCGGACCGCCAGCCAGGAGACCAACCCGGCAATCACTACCCCCGAGATGGCAGCGAATGCCACGTACATCAACTGCCACTCCACCGCCCACAGCGCGTTGTAGAGGACGTTCTCGCTGATCGCCAAGGCGAGCCCGGAGCCGAGGCCCGCAAGCAGTGCCACGCCAAGGTTCCACGTGCGGTACAGAAAGAGCAGGAAGATCAGCTCCGCGCCGATCCCCTGGATGAGGCCGGACAACAGGGTGGTCAGTCCGAACTGGGTGCCGAGCATCGCCGAAACGGCTGCTGCCAGCACCTCGCAGTAGATGGCGGCGCCCGGTTTCCTGATGATGAGGCCCCCGAGGACTCCGGCGATCAGCCAGCCGCCGGTGTAGAGACCGGCCAGTGGAGGGAAGGCACCGGTGAGGGCTGAAATGCCCGTGTAGCCAGCCGACCAGGCGAAAAACACCACCCCGACGGCGACCGCCACCACCGAGGCGACCACGATATCGACCACCCGCCATTGATTGCGGGTCCGAAAGGTGGGGGTGCTGTGGGTCTGTGCTGTTGATGAAGCCATGAAGAATCCTCCTGAGGTGCAGGAGGGGAGGGTAGACCGGCCCGCAGCAATGCCGCTGGCCGGTCTACCCTGAGATACTCGACTCCCTTCGCCGGTACTAGCCGGATCAGGTTCGAGGGTCTGCGGCAGTCCGCACTCTCAGCGCCCGCCCACCTGGATGGACGGCGCTCCCCTGTCGTATGTTTAGCAATCTCGACTCTACACCCGTGGTGTTCCTGGCTGCCAACGCGGCAGGGATGGGAGAGTCCGATGGCGGGAGGCGCGTCGTCGTAGCCGGAGGGAAACGCTAGGCTTGGAAAAAAGCCACCACCGAAGGAGAAACCCATGAATCAGCTTATGAAACTGCTCGGCGTTGCGCTGAGCCTTGGCGCTGGCATTGTTGGCGCCAAGCTAGTGGATTTTATCTGGCATAAGGCCACCGGCAAATCGACACCAAAGGAAGAGGATGCCCTCGAAAACAGCCTGCGTTCCGCCATCGCGTTCGCTCTGATCTCGGGAGCCGTGCGTGCCGTTTTACAGGTGCTGACCAACCGCACCACCCAGAAGGCAGCCCTGCGCTTCGCGAAGACCCGCAATCTGACGTAGACAGTACTACGTATCCTCGGGGCGCTCGGTCGGTTTCCGACCGGGCGCCCTTTTGTTGGCCGCACGCTCCACTACCTCATCCAGTTCGTCCATGCTGAGCAGATCACGCCTCATGTGCTTGGTCCGGTAGCCTGCCCGGCCCACCATGTGTGCTGAGACCGGGACGGTCAGCAGCATGAAAATCCAGCACACCACCAGGACAGGAACCAACACCCAACTGCGCAGTTGCAGCCCCATCGCCAGCAGGAACAAGAGCAACCCCAGTACCTGTGGTTTGGTGGCCGCGTGCATCCGGGTCAGCAGGTCAGGGAACCGGAGCAGTCCGATCCCGGCCGCCAACGACATCAGAGCTCCACCCATGAGCAGCAGGGCGGTCAGGGCATCGGTCACTGTGTCGCTCATGTCCTGCTCCTGTCCGTGACGAAGCGGGCCACGGTGACCGAACCGATGAACCCGATCACCGAGATGGCGACCAGGAGCACCACATTATCTAGATGCCGGTTGACGGCCATGTCCATGGCGAGCGCTCCACCGATGGTTGCAAGCAGCACGTCGATGGCCAGCACCCGGTCCAGGATCGACGGGCCGCGGGCAATCCGGTAAAGCGCACACAGGGCCGCCAGGATGAGGAATCCACCGGCGATGGTGATAGCAGCGACCATCATGTATTGGCCCCTCCTTGGTGGTTCGCGTTCTCCGCGGCAAAGCGCATTTCGGTCTTCAGCAACACGAGGTCGTCCCGGGTTCCCATCATCCGGATGAGCCAGGCTTCGGTGGCGCGCACATCAGCTCGGATCTTTGCAGCGTCCTCGGGCGTTGCGACGTTCAGGCAATGCAGGTACAGGGTGGACGTAGACCGGTCCACCTCGACGATCAAGGACCCTGGAATCAGGGACAGCGCGTGGCCAGTGGCGGTCACCAACAGGTCAGACTGGCTGCGCAGCCGCACCGCGACAACAGCGTTGACGAGCCGTGGACCGCGGGTAACGGAGAGCCAGAACACCTCGAAGCTCGCGACTACAAGTTTGTAGATAAAGCGCCCCGTGAAGGGCACCGCGTACAGCACATTGAACCGGCCGCTGAGCTCCACCGGCGGAAGGTAGAGCAGGTTGGCAACCCCGTAGGCGATCAGTCCGCCAAAGACGAGGTTGCCTACGCTGAAGTCCTGCCACAGGGCGCCCCAGACGATCACCAGCCAGATAATCAAAGGCAATTCGGTGATGAAGGGGATCCGCTGCCGACTCATGGAGTGCTCCCCTCGCCGAGGACAGCATCGATGTAGTCGGTGCGCTCCAGCATGTTCCGTGCAGCATTGTCGCTGATTTCGAAGAGCGGCCCGGCCAGCAGCGTCAGGAGCACGCCCAGCCCGACCAGCCCCATCGTTGGGCCGACCATGGTACGGGGCAGCAGGTTTACCGGATTCCGCCCTGAGAATCGGCCGGTGGATTCGCCGTTGACGCGCTGCGAGGTGCGAACCGAGGAGCCATCAGCTTTGGTGGCCAGCAGGATCGGATCCGGGTGGAGGGCGTCTTCGGGGCGACGCCAGAACGCGCGGTTCCAGACCCGGGCTACCGCCAGCAGGGTCAGCAGGCTGGTGAGCACACTGGCGGCGACGGCACTGTAGGCGATCGGCGAACCCAGCTCCACCCCGGCCTGCAGGATGCCTAGCTTGCCCAGGAAACCTGAGAAGGGAGGGATGCCGGCCAGGTTCATCGCCGGGATGAAGAAAAGGACGCCCAGCAAGGGGGATATCCTGGCAAGCCCACCGAGACGGTCCATGTTGGCGGTCCCACCGCGGCGTTCGATGAGCCCGGTGACCAGGAACAGGCTGGTCTGCACCGTGATGTGGTGAGCCACATAGAAGATCGCGGCGCCCAACCCGACCACTGTCGAGATCGCCAGCCCAAAAATCATGAACCCGATGTGGCTAACCAGGGTGAAGGACAACATTCGTTTGATGTCCGCCTGAGCCAGGGCACCCAGGATCCCCACCAGCATGGTGAGGATGGCTACCACCATCAGCAAGGTGTTGATCCGGTCCCCAGGAAAGAGCAGCGTCTCGGTGCGCACCATCGCGTAGACGCCAACCTTGGTGAGCAACCCGGCGAACACGGCGGTAACGGGCGCGGGCGCCGTCGGGTAGGAGTCCGGGAGCCAGAAGGAGAGTGGGAACACCGCCGCCTTGATCCCGAAGGCGACCAGCAGCATCAGGTGCAGCATCATCTGGGTGGAGGGGTCTATCTCGCCGAGCTTGATCGCGAGGTCCGCCAGGTTGATAGTGCCGGTGGCGGCATAGATCATGCCAATCGCGATGAGGAAGAGCAGGGAGGACACCACGCTGACGACCACATAGGTGACGCCCGCCCGGATCCGTGGCGTGGTTCCGCCCAGGGTCATCAGGACGTAGCTTGCGGTCAGCAGGATCTCAAAGCCCACGTACAGGTTGAAGAGGTCTCCGGACATGAAAGCGTTGGAGACGCCGGCCACCAGGATCAGGTAGGTGGGGTGGAAGATCGAAATCGGTCCGTCTTCATCGCCGTCCGTCATACCCTGCCCGGTAGCGTAGATCAGCACGGCGAGGCTGACGGCCGTGGAGATGACCAGCATCAGGGCCGAGAATTGGTCGACAACCAGGGTGATCCCGAACGGCGGCATCCACCCGCCGATGAACACCGCCGTCGCCCCATGGTTGGCGGCATTGTGCAGCAGAAACAGTTCGAGCACCAGGGTGATACTGAGAGTCGAGATGCTGACCGCGCGCTGGGACCGGGAATGACGGATCAGTAGAAAGGCAATTGCCGCGCCGAGGAACGGCAAGACTACGGCCAACGGTGCGAGGCTTGCGATGTTCACCGTGGCTCCTTCGGGTCGGAGGGAGGGCTGAGGACTCCGGCGTTTTGAGATCCAGGGGCTTCCTCGGCTTCCTCCAGCGGAGTGAATTCTGTTGTCTCCTCGGGAACGTCGGCGTCGTCTTCGGCATCGAAGCTGCCCTGGCTCGCCACCCTGCGGTCTTCCATGTCATCCTGGACCTCGTCGCGACGGCCCAGCACCCAGGACCGGTAGATGATGCCCAGCATGAAAGCCGTCACGGCGAAGGAGATCACAATGGACGTGAGGATCAGCGCCTGGGGCAGCGGATCGGAGTAGTCCTCGGCGGGAATGTCCGCCGAAAACAGCGGAGCGACGCCCGCTTGGCCCCCGGTCGAAAGAAGCAGGATGTTGGCGCCGTTGGCAAGGAGAATCAGGCCCAGAAGTACCCTGGTCAGGCTGCGTTCCAATAGGAGGTAGATGCCTGCCGCGAACAGGGCGGCCATCACCACCAGCAGGGTGATGTTCACGCTCATCGGACCACTCCCTCGCCGGATTCGGTGTGTTCTTGCTGTTGGGCCTGCATGTCGTCCGGGTCGTCGGTCGCTGAGAGGCCTTCGCTGCGCTCATCAATCTCCGATCCGAGGCTGCGCAGCACGTCGAGGACCAGCCCCACCACCACCAGGTAGACACCGATATCGAAGATCGTGGAGGTGACGAATTTGACGTCCCCGAAGACGGGCATGGTGAATTCGAGGATGGCGCTTTGCAGGATCTGGCCGCCCAGAAGGACGGGCACGACGGCGGTCAGCGACGCGGTGGCCATTCCCGTTCCCAGCAGGACGCCCGCACTGACCGGGCTGGCCTCTGCAAGCTCGAAGCGTCCACCGGCCAGGTACCGCACGGTGAGGGCCAGCCCCGCCATCAGGCCACCAGCGAACCCGCCGCCCGGAAGATTATGGCCGGCAAGGAGCAGGTAAATCGAGAAGATGATGATCGAGTGGAAGAGCAGCCGGGTGACCACTTCGAAGATGATGGAGCGGCGTTCGGGAGCGAGGGTGCGGCCTGCGACCAGCCAGGCGTCGCGGGAAACCGACGAGAACTTCCGCGCCAGTTCCAAGGCTGCAGCTTCCCGGCCGAACTCGGCGATCGGCTCCTGTCCACGGTCAACAGTTCCGGATTTGACGCTCTTCGCCCGCTGGCGGGTGTCGCCGCGCCCGCGGATGAAGATCAGGCTGGCAATGCCCGTGGCAGCGATGGCCAGGACGGAGATTTCGCCGTAGGTGTCCCACGCCCGGATATCCACGAGCGTGACGTTGACGATGTTCTCTCCGCCGCCGTCGTCGTAGGCCAACGCAGGGTATTCCAGCGACACCGGGACGGCGACGCGGGAGGCCATGGAGGACATGGCGATCGCGGCCATCACCAGGCCGAAGGAGATGCCCAGCACCGCTCGCAGCAACCGGTACCGGCCAGGTTCCCGCTGCCACAGCCGGGCTGGCAGGGAGCGGAGGGCGAGGACAAATGCCACCAGGACGATGGTTTCCACCAGCATCTGGGTCAGTGCCAGATCGGGTGCACCCTGCAGAGCGAAAATGAGCGCCATCCCGTAGCCGGTGACGCCCACCATCAGGACCGCCATGAAGCGTTTGGTGGCGCGGAGGGCCGCGAGGGCCCCGAGGATAATGACGACGCCGGCGACCATCTGGCCCGGAGAGTCAGCGAGGTGCCATTGGTCCGGTAGCGGGGCGTCGTAGAAGACGATCGCCGTCAGCGGGGTCAGGATGGCCATGGTCAGGATGACGAACAGGTAGAACGCCAGCGAACCACGCTGGGTGCGACCGGTGACCCAGACGGCGACATCGTCGAGGGTCCCAATGGTGTACTTGTAGCCGCGCTCGGCATCAACCAGCGACGGAACCTTGGCCTGGGCGCGTTCCACGTGGGCGCGGAACCAGAACAGCAGCAGCCCGGCGGCGATAGTCACCCCGGACAGCAGCAGGGCGGGAGTGAACCCGTGCCAGAGGGCGAGGTAACGTTCCTCGCCGTCGGCCTCGAAGAGGGTGACGTACGGCTGGATGATGGAATCCAGCGGGGCCGGCCAGAAACCGAGGACCACTGTGCATACGGTGAGCACCGCCGGGGCGAGGAGGAAGGACTTTTCGACGGTCTTGAACGGGGTGGGTTCCTTTCCTTTGCCCGCAAATCCGCCCCAGACAAACCGGGCACTGTAGGCGACGGTGAGGGCCGAACCGGCGACAATGCCGACGAGCAGTATCGCCCCGAGGGGCGTGGGGTCGGTCTCGGCCTGGTGGACGAAGGTCTCAAAGACCGACTCCTTGGCGACGAACCCCAGCAAGGGCGGCAGCCCGGCCATGGATGCCGCGGCGATGGTGGCGACGACGGCCAGCACTGGCGCGGTCCGGCGGATCCCCGCGAGTTTGCGGATGTCACGGGTACCCGACTGATGGTCAATGATGCCGACGACGAGGAATAGGGTTGCCTTGAACAGCCCGTGGGCAACGAGCAAACCCAACCCGGCCAGCGCACCGCCTGGCCCGCCCAACCCGACCACCATGGTGAGGAAGCCAAGCTGGCTGACCGTCCCGTAGGCAAGGATCAGTTTGAGGTCATGCTGCCGCAGCGCTCGCCAGCCGCCGACGAGCATGGTCGCAAGTCCGAGGGTCATCACCATCGGCGTCCAGGACGCGGCCTCGGCGAACCCCGGCGCGAACCGGGCCACCAGGTAGATGCCGGCCTTGACCATGGCGGCGGCGTGCAGGTAGGCGCTCACCGGTGTGGGCGCCGCCATCGCGCCGGGAAGCCAAAAGTGGAAGGGGATCAGCGCGGATTTGGTAAGCGCGCCCACGAGGATCAGCCCGACGGCGACGTCGACCACCATCCCGGTGGTGAGCAGCGCATCGGATTGGGCCATGATGTCCGAGATCCGGTAGGTCCCGGCGGTCTGACCGAGCATGATCATGCCCACCAGCATCGTCAGGCCGCCGAAGGTGGTCACGATCAGGGCCTGCAGGGCCGCGCGTCGGGCCGCCAGACGGTGCCGCGAGTAACCGATCAGCAGGTAGGACAGCACTGTGGTCAGTTCCCAGAAGATGAACAGCAGGATCAGGTCGTCGGCGGTGACCAGCCCGAACATCGAGCCCGCGAAGGCGAGCAGTTGGGCGCCGAACGGGCCGATGTTCGACTCATCTTGTTTGAAGTACCGAGCGCAGTAGAACAGCACGAGGGCGCCGATACCCAGGATGAGCAGCGACAGGACTGCTGACAGCGTGTCCATCCTGAACGCCAGTTCGAGCTTGAGGTCGGGGATCCATTGGAAAACTATCGACGGCGGTGCGTTGGGCTGACCTTCCGGGAGGCTCTGGCCCTCTCCCGTGTACTGACCGAACGTGGCAATCAGCCAGACGAACGCCGCCGCGGGGACGGCGGCAAGTACATAAAAGGCCGAGCGGCCGAGCCGCCGGAAGATCAGGGGCGCGCTGAGAGACACGGCGAACAACGCGATGAGCACGATGAGCACGATGATCTCCTGATCTCTCAGATGAGACGGTCAGCTGTTACCAGCACGGACGGTCAAGGGCTTCCATCTATTCTACCTGCGGAATACTGGCAGGCAGGCCGCGTTACGCCGTGGGCGGCTGTCCACGGATTCGCGGAATACCACCTGATGCCGTTACGTTTGCGCGACCGCGCGCCACTGTTCTCCTCTATTCTTTGGAGTGGCGGGATAGCATTCACCGTATGAGCGTGGATTTCCCCCAGCCTGTGCCATCACCTTTCCTCCCGACAGGCCCACCGGAGGGCCCCTCGCCCGGTGCTCCTGGCGGTGCGGGCCGGTTACTGTCCCGGCCGGTTCTTGCGTGGGCCTCATGGGATTGGGGATCGGCCGCCTTCAACGCTGTGATGACCACCTTCGTGTTCACCGTGTACCTCACCAGTGATGCGTTTGGCGGGGAGGACCAGGCGTCAGTGATACTTGGCTGGGGGCTTGCCACCGCTGGGGTGTTGATTGCTTTGCTGGCACCCGTGACGGGGCAGCGCTCGGACAACGGCGGCCGCCGCAAGCTTTGGCTCGGGGTGAACAGCCTGGTTGTGGCACTGCTGACGGGGCTGTGCTTCTTCGTCTACCCCCAGCCTGAGTTCCTGCTCCTGGGCGTCGCGCTGATCGCGCTGGCCAACGTCTTCTTCGAGTTTGCCGGCGTGAACTACAACGCGATGCTGACCCAGATTTCCACCCCGGACAGCATCGGCCGGATCAGCGGATTTGGTTGGGCGATGGGTTATGTCGGCGGCATCGTCGCCCTGGTGCTGGTGCTGGTGGCCTTCGTGGAGCCGATCTTCGCCTGGTTCGGTTCCGACACCGCTGACGGCCTGAACATCCGGTTGGTGGCAGTGTTCTCGGCGCTCTGGTTCCTCGCGTTTGCGTTGCCCGTGATGTTCGCCGTCCCGGAGGTGCCCAGGAAGGAGAAAGCAGCCCAGTTGGGGTTCCTCGCGTCCTACGGCCTGCTGTTCCGGCGGGTCAAGGCCATCTATCGCACCAGCCCCCACACCATCTTTTTTCTGCTGGCCAGCGCGATTTTCCGTGACGGACTGGCGGCCGTCTTCACCTTCGGCGGCATCATCGCAGCGGGCACCTTCGGTTTCACCCTGAGCGAGGTGATCGTCTTCGCCATCGCAGGCAACCTGATCGCCGCCATGGGAGCGATTGTCGGTGGCTTCCTGGATGACCGGGTGGGGCCGAAGCGGGTCATCATCGTCTCGCTGATCGGTCTGCTGATCGCCGGCTCCGCGGTACTGATTTTAGGGCCCGGCACCCGCGACGTCTTCGGTTTCACTTGGACCGGTGATGTGACGTTCTGGGTGTTCGGCTTGATGCTCACCCTGTTCGTCGGTCCGGCCCAGGCCTCATCCCGCGCGTACCTGGCCCGGCTGGCGCCGGCTGGGGAGGAGGGTGAACTGTTTGGCCTTTACGCGACTACCGGCCGGGCGGTCAGCTTCCTGGCCCCTGCCCTGTTTGCCACGTCAATCACCATCTTCGGTGAGCAGCGGTTCGGGATCATCGGCATTCTTGTGGTGCTGCTGGCTGGCCTACTGGTGTTACTCCCGGTCAAGCCGCCCGCCCGGGTGGCTATCGCCGTCGTACCGTCCCACTAGCGGTCGGGCCGGAAGCACCTTCGCTCAGATGGCGGTGCGGTGGAAATTCTGGTGGCTGCGCGACGCCGTCGGGCCGCGCTGGCCCTGATAGCGGTTGCCGTAGGGGCCGGAGCCGTAGGGATGTTCCGACGGGGAGGTGAGCCTGAAGAAGCAGAGCTGCCCAATCTTGGATCCGGGCCACAACTTGATGGGCAGGGTGGCCATGTTGGAGAGCTCGAGGGTGACGTGACCGGAGAAGCCTGGATCGATGAAGCCGGCGGTGGAGTGCGTCAGCAGGCCGAGTCGGCCGAGGGATGACTTGCCCTCCAGCCGCGCGGCAATGTCGTCGGGTAGAGTCACCGTCTCGTAGGTTGAGCCCAGGACGAACTCTCCGGGGTGCAGGATAAACGGTTCGTCCGGGGAAACTTCCACCAGCCGGGTCAACTCAGGCTGATCTTCCGCCGGGTCAATGTGAGCGTACTTGTGGTTGTCGAACAACCTGAAGTAACGGTCAATCCGGACGTCCACGCTGGATGGCTGGACCATCGCCTCGTCATAGGGGTCCAGCACGATTCGCTGGCGGTCAATTTCGGTTCGGATGTCGCGGTCGGAAATCAGCACGGTTCAAAAATACCGCAGTCCTCGACGTTAGTGGTTATCGGCCGATCTCGGTGCGGACTGCGTAAAGCTCGGGGAAGAAGGTGAGCTCCAGTGCCTTCTGCAGGAACCCGACGCCGGAGGACCCGCCGGTGCCACGTTTGAAACCGATGGTGCGTTCGACAGTCTTCAGGTGCCGGAACCGCCAAAGCTGGAAGTTGTCCTCAAGGTCCACCAGCTCCTCGCAGGCCTCGTAGAGGTCCCAGTTGTCCTCTGCGTTCTCGTACACCGCCTTGTAAACCTGAACCAGCTCAGGGTTGAACACGTGGGCTGTCCGGACGTCCCGGTCCAGTAGTTCGGCGGGGACATCGTGTCCCCGGCGGGCGAGGAAGCGGATGAACTCGTCGTAGATGCTCGTCTGGTCGAGCAGCGTGGCCAGCAGCTCCCGGGCGGCCGGGTCATTGGCGAAGACCTCAAGCATGCCGGCGTTCTTGTTGCCGAGCAGAAACTCTACGGCGCGGTACTGGTAGGACTGGAATCCGCTGGCGGCGCCCAGGCCACCGCGGAACTCTGCGTATTCGGAGGGGGTGAGGGTCGCCAGGACTGACCACTGCTCGGTCAGGGAGCGCTGGATGTGCTTGATCCGGGCGATCCCCTTCATCGCCGACCGCAGGTCATCAACCTGCAGTTTGGCCCTGACGGCGCGGAGCTCGTGCAGGACGAGCTTCAGCCACAGCTCAGAGGTCTGGTGCTGGATGATGAACAGCATTTCATCGTGGTGCTCGGGGCGGCTCACCGGGTGCTGCGCCGAGAGCAGATCACCCAGCGAAAGGTACGAGCCGTAGCTCATTGTGGCGGTGAAATCCGTCTGGAGGCCCGCTTCCAGGTGCCGGGTGTTTTTCTCGACGCTCATGGTCTTAGGGTACCCACCTTCGCCGCAGCAATTCCTGGCCGATCCGGGGGTCCTTTTATGCTGGCGGATTCTAGACTGGAGCGTAGCCGGCCAGTCCGGCGCCCGAGGAAAGGGAAGGCAATGCCACTCTATCTATCGAAGTTCAGTTACACCCCTGAGACGTGGGCCCGGCTGATCGCCAACCCTGAAGACCGGGGAGCGGCGGCGCGGGCCTACATCGAGTCGGTCGGCGGGACGCTGCACGGTTTCTGGTACGCGTTCGGCACCCACGACGGGTACAGCCTGTGGGAAGCACCCGACAACGCGTCGATGGCCGCGGTGGCCCTGGCCATCACCCAGGGTGGGGCTCTGAGCGCCCATGAAACAACTGTTCTCATGAGCGTCGAGGAGACCCTGAATGCCCTGCGGGTAGCTGGAGAGGTGAAATACCGGCCGCCGGGCGCCTGACACCCAGTGTTTTCGAGAGGGCACAGGTGAGGTAGGCTGAATCTCGTTGTTTTGCCGGGATTCACGCCATGGTTGTGGCTGGTCTTCAGGCGGGCGTAGCTCAATGGTAGAGCGCTAGCTTCCCAAGCTCGATACGCGGGTTCGATTCCCGTCGCCCGCTCCACTTTTCATCCGCCGCCTTCGGGTGGCAGGAGGTCGCCTGGCGGACCTGAGCGTCGCTTCAGGCCACTGGTCGCGGCGCGAACATGATCACTGCCACACCGACCAGGCACAGAGCCGACCCCGCGAAGTCCCAGCGGTCGGGCCGGAACCCGTCGAACACCATGCCCCAGGCCAGCGAACCCGCGACGAAGATCCCGCCGTATGCGGCAAGGATCCGCCCGAAGTTGGCATCCGGCTGCAGGGTGGCAATGAACCCGTAGGCCGCGAGGGCCATCACTCCCAGACCCGCCCACCACCACGGCTGGCCCTCTCTGATGCTCTGCCACACTAACCAGGCGCCACCGATCTCGGCGACGGCGGCGAGAATGAAGAGAACCACAACGAGGACAACAGTCATACGGCATTATCGCCCACCGGCGGCAGCCCCCGGGCTTTGCGCAGCCGTGGCGAATCAAGACCTACTTCACCCGCCACACCTGCGCACATTCTTCCGCCAGGCACGCGCCGGACAAGGTGACGGGATTAGACGGCCGCGTGGCTTCGTGCGTCGGGTGACTTGGGGACGATCGCCAACAGCCGCCGTCGTTGTCTGGGGGTAGCGGTGTAGCGGAACCGCAGCGTCAGCTGACCCTTCCGTGCGAGCACGACGGCGAATACCGCCGAGGCGAGCAGGGGCACTCCTCCGGCAATCAGCACCGTGGGGTGCGCCCCGATGTTTTCGGCAAGCCAGCCGATCATTGGCCCACCAATCGCCTGCCCACCGATGAGGACCATCATGTACAGCGCCATCACCCGGCCCCGAATGGCCAGGTTAGAGGAGACCTGCACCAACTGGTTCGCCCCGGTGATGAACCAGAGGCAGCCGATGCCCGCGAAGAACATCAGGACGGCGAAAACTGTCTGGTTGGGGGCCACCGACCCGAGGGCCATAAAACCGCCGAACGCCGCTGCGCCGCCGAGCACCCCGCGCAGTCTCAGGTTGGTGCGCCGGGTGGACGCAAGAGCACCGACCAGCGACCCGGTTGCCAGCGCCGTGTTGAGAAACCCATAGCCCTGGGCGCCCGAGTCAAAAACGGTGTCGGCAAAAGCGGCCATCAGGACCGGGGTACTCATGGCGAACACCGAAACAAACGCGCCGGTGAGCATGCACCAGAAGATGGCTGGCTTACCTCTCACGTAGCGGACTCCCTCCCGGAGCTGTCCCTTGGTCCGGGTGGCCCGGACGGCAACCGACAGCTGGTCGGTCTTCAGGAGGGCGAGAGTGAGGACGGTGTAGAGGCAGGCGACGGCGTTCACCGCGAACGCCCACCCGCTGCCGATGGCTGTGATCAGCACGCCACTGACAGCAGGACCCACCATCGCGCCGACCTGGAAGATTGATGAGTTGAGACTGATCGCGTTCCGCAGGTGAACCGGCCCCACCAAGTCATTGACAAACACCTGCCGGGCGGGTGCATCCACCACCGTCACCAGTCCCAGCACGAAGGCGATGACGTAAACGTGCCACACCTCCACCACACCGGTGAGGGCCAGAACCGCCATCACAGCCGCCATCAGGGCGGCCAGGCTCTGCGTAATCATCAGCAGAAGCCGCTTGGGATACCGGTCGGCGATGATGCCGCCCCACGGGCCGAGCAGAAGGAACGGCGCGAACTGCAGTGCCACGGTGATGCCGACGGCGGTGACCGAGCCGGAGAGCTCCAGCACCATCCAGTCCTGGGCGATGCGTTGCATCCAGACCGCAATCACCGCAATCAGGTGGGAGATCGCGAAGCTGCGGAAGTTGGGGATACGAAGCGAGATGAACGTGTCACGCCAGGCCGGACGCTGGGTGGTGATCGGCAGGGGTGCGGTAAGCGTGGGGTCTCCGGCCGGGCCGGCGGAGGGCGGTGGGGGTGCCAAGGTGTCTTCCTGTGCAGAGGGTGGGAACCTTCTCCACGCTACGCACCACCGATTCATAATGAAAGCGTATGGTGGCTATAACTCGTATTCGAAAACGTAATGAGTGGTGAAACTTATGTACGACCCCGTTCAGTTGAAGACCTTCCTCGCCGTCGCTGAGACGCTGAGTTTCACCGGCGCCGCGGGCCGACTGAACCTGAGCCAGCCCACGGTTAGTCAGCACATCAGGAAGCTGGAAGAGGCGGCCGGGCGGCTCCTGATCTCGCGCGACACCCGCGGCGTGAGTCTGACCGACAATGGGGATGCCATGGCCGGCTTCGCGCGGACCATCCTCGCAGCGCAGGAGCAGGCGCTGGTCTACTTCTCCGGCTCGGCGATGCGCGGCAGGCTCCGGTTCGGCGTCGCCGATGACCTGGCCATCACTCAGCTGCCACGCATCCTCCGCCATTTCCGTCAGCTCTATCCGCAGATCAATCTCGAACTCACCGTGACCCAGAGCCCGCTCCTGCTCCGCCGGTTGCGTGCGGGCCAACTGGACCTGATCTTCATCAAGTACATGAGCGGCACCGGGGAGGGAACCCTGGTGCAAAGTGATCAACTGGTCTGGGCCGGGCACGGAAAAACCACCCTCGAGGACGGCGCGCCGGTCCCGCTGATCGTCTACCAGTCCCCCAGCCTCACCCGCCAAATGGCCATCGATGCCCTCGAAAAGGCCGGCCGGACCTGGCGCATTACCTGCAACACCCGGGAGATTAACGGTGTCCTCGCGGCCGCCCGCGCCGGGATCGGCCTCGCCGTGTTCCCGCAGTCCCTGATCCCCGAGGACCTGGTGCAGGTCAGCAACCGCTTTAATCTGCCGCCGGTGGGCGCCGTCGACTTCACCCTCCTCAGCAATCCTCTCGCCAATCAGGAACTCGTGGCGGCATTGACCTCGGCGATCATGGGACGCGCCCTCCGGAAGGCGTCCGACGCCTGACCACCGTCGGATTCGGCGCGGGTGTGCAAGTTTGCTCAGGTTCTCGCTGTCCACCCGTGTGTCCCGGCCCGCCACCCCGGTGAACGACGACGTCCGGTGCACTACCCGGGCAAACCTGCACACCGACGTCGGGAAACCCGCCCGGTGAGCGTGGGCAACAGCACATAGCGGGGCGCTCCGGGACGGCGGTAGACTGGATGCTGATGAATCGCACAATGTTCAAGTCCAAAATTCACCGCGCCACGGTAACCCACGCAGACCTGCACTACGTGGGTTCCGTCACCGTGGACCTCGACCTGCTTGAGGCCGCCGACATTCTGCCCGGTGAGATGGTCTCGATTGTGGATGTCACCAACGGGGCCCGGTTGGAGACCTACACGATCGCCGGCGAGCGCGGTTCCGGAGTGCTGGGCATCAACGGACCGGCAGCCCACCTGGTCCACCGCGGCGACACGGTCATCCTGATCACCTACGCGCAACTGACCGACGCCGAGGCGCACCACTTCCTGCCGACCGTGGTCCACGTCGACGGGCGGAACCGCATCGTCGACCTTGGCACCGACCCCGCAGAGAGCGTCGTCGAAGGCCTTGAGCGGCCCCCGCACGCCCTGAATAATTCAACTCTTTCCCAGTAACAATTTACTTTTCGCTTTGCCTCCGTCGATCGGCCTCGCCCGGATTGCAATCGGATATTCTGGCGGATTTCCAGCTCAGGGCATAGGGTCTCAAAGATAAGGTTGCTTTGGTTCGTCTGCTGTATCTAGGGCGACCGGGCTTTCTACAATGAGGTGGAGGCACAGTGGGAATGCCCAAAAGGCGAAGGAAACTCAATCCAGTCCGGAGGCGGCCCAAGTCCGTGGCCGTGGCATCCCTGGTCATGGGAACCATGCTGCTGACCGGTTGCGGACCTACGGAAAGCGAAACGACGCTCACCTGGTACATCAACCCCGACGCCGGCGGACAGGCTGCGATTGCTGCCAGCTGCACTGAAGAGGCCGACGGCGCCTACCGGATTGAGACGTCGCTCCTGCCGACCGATGCAGCAGCACAGCGCGAGCAGCTGGCGCGGAGGCTCGCTGCCGGCGACACGTCGATGGACATCATGAGCATTGACCCGCCGTTCATCCCCGAACTTGCGGAGCCGGGCTTCCTCGCACCCATTCCCGAAGACTCGGTAGACGTGTTCTCCGAAGACGTTCTCGAAGGCGCCCTTGCCGGCGCCACCTGGAAAGACGAACTGGTGACAGTGCCTTTCTGGGCGAACACCCAGATACTTTGGTACCGCGAATCGGTGGCTGAGGCTGCAGGGCTGGACATGTCCCAGCCGGTGACGTGGGACCAGCTGATCGACGCGGCCACCGAACAGGACAAACTGCTCGGCGTGCAGGGCTCCCCCGCCGAGTCGATGACCGTGTGGATCAACGCCCTCGTGGCATCCGCCGGCGGCCAAATCCTCGAGAACCCCGAGGCTCCGGCCGACGAGCTCGAACTGGGACTGGTGTCCGACGCCGGCCGCGAGGCGGCCCGGATCATCGGCACCATCGGCGCTGAGGGACTCGGCGGTCCGGGTCTGCCGACTTCCACGGAGAACACGTCTCTCACCCTGTTCCAGGGCGATGAGGGGTCCTTCATGGTCAACTACCCGTTCGTCTGGCCCGCCACCCTGGGCGCCGTCGAGGCGGGATCCCTTGACCAGTCGGTAGTCGACGACATCGGGTGGGCGCTGTTCCCAGCGGTCACCGAGGGCGAGGACACCGCGCCACCCCTGGGCGGAATTAACCTCGGCGTCGGAGCGGCCAGCGACAGCCCGGAGCTGGCCTACGAGGCGATCGAGTGCATCGTCAAGCCGGAGAACCAGACCGAGTACTTCATCACCAACGGCAACCCGCCATCCAACTCGGAGGCCTACGACGATCCCACGATCGAGGAAGACTTCCCGATGGCCACCACCATCAGGGATTCCCTTGAACTCGCGGCCCCCCGGCCCCAGACACCGTTCTACAACGAAATCTCCACCGGACTGCAGCAGGAATGGTCACCACCCAACGAGGTGGACTCTGACCGGACCCCGGAGCAGTCCCAGGAGTTCATCACCGCAGTGCTCAGAGGGGAGAGGCTACTGTGAGTAGCTCAACGATCAACAAGCCCGACGCCGCCAACAAGCGAACCGGTAAGTCGCCGAAGAAGCAGGACAGCGACCGGGTCAAAGCCGAACGGCGGATGGGCTGGTACCTCGCCGGTCCAGCCTTCGTCGTGATGCTGCTGGTGACCCTATACCCGATTCTGCAGGCGTTCTTCGAATCCCTCTTCGCGTTCCGGCTCACCGCCCCCGACGAGCGGGAGTTCATCTGGTTCGCGAACTACATTACGATCCTCTCCGACGGCGTGTGGTGGCAGGGCCTTCTGGTAACAGTTCTTATCACGGTGATAACCGTCGCCGTCGAGTTGGTTCTCGGCTTTGCCCTCGCCCTGGTCATGAGCAAGGCCCTGAAATCGCTGAAAGGCATCCTCCGGACCGCGATCCTGGTGCCCTACGGCATTATCACCGTGGTGTCGGCGTACGCCTGGTTCTACGCCTTCGACATCAATTCCGGCTACGTAAACGCCTGGTTTGACTGGGTGCCGGGCATCGATTCGGACCTGAACTGGTTCGCCCAGACCGGCACCTCACTGTTCGTGATCATGGCGTCCGAGATCTGGAAGACCACCCCCTTCATCTCGCTGCTGCTCCTCGCCGGCCTGGCGCAGGTACCCGATGAGCTCACCGAGGCAGCCAAGGTCGACGGCGCCACCTGGTGGGAGCAGATGCGTAAAGTGGTGATCCCCAACATGAAGGCAGCGATCATGGTCGCCGTCCTCTTCAGGGCACTGGACGCCTTCCGAATCTTCGACAACGTGTTCATCATGACCAACGGTGAGAACAACACGGAAGTGCTCTCGCTTCTTGCCTACCGGACGTCGATCAGCCGCCTCGAGATAGGTCTCGGCTCGGCGGTGTCGGTCCTGCTGTTCCTCTGCGTCATCCTGATCAGTTTCGCTGCCATCAAGATCTTCAAAGTGGATCTTGCCGGCACGAGAGGAGAAAAGAAATGAAGAACTCTTCCCGGCGCGAAAAGATCTGGTGGGCGGTTATCTCGGTCCTGGTACTGATCTACGCCCTCTTCCCGGTGGCCTCCATCTTGGCCACCTCGTTCAAGTCCCCCAGCGATCTCACCAACGGAAGCTTCCTGCCGTCGTCGGGAGCCGCCACCATCTCCAACTACGAGCAGATTCTGGTCGGCGACGCGCAAGAACTGTTCCTGACATCCCTGCGCAACTCCATCGGCATCTCGCTCATCGCAACGGCGATCGCCGTCATCCTGGCCACCCTGTGCGCCTACGCGATTGCACGACTGGATTTCCCCGGCAAGAAACTGGTCCTCACCACCGCCCTGGCGGTCTCCATCTTCCCGGTGATCTCGATCGTCACTCCCCTGTTCAACCTGTGGCGCAACATCGGGCTGTATGACACCTGGCTGGGCCTGATCATCCCCTACCTGTCCCTGACCCTACCGATCTCCATCTGGACGCTGGCAGCGTTTTTCCGCCAGATCCCATGGGAACTGGAGCAGGCGGCGCAGGTGGACGGCGCCACCACCTGGCAGGCCTTCCGCAAAGCCATCGTCCCGTTGGCCGCCCCGGGTGTCTTCACGACGGCGATTATCGCGTTCTTCATCGCGTGGAACGACTTCGTCTACGGCATTTCGCTAACGTCCACCGAAGCCGCGCGGCCGGTTCCGGCAGCACTGGCGTTCTTCACCGGTGCTTCGCAGTTCGAGTCACCCACCGGCGCCATTTCGGCTGCGGCGATCATCGTCACCATCCCGATCGTCCTGTTGGTCCTGCTGTTCCAACGCCAAATCGTTTCAGGCCTGACCTCCGGCGCCGTAAAGGGCTAACGGCTCAGTCCCCGCCGCTCGCGCCAGTTACATAGAAAAGGATCACCAGAAAATGGCTTCAATTACTCTCAACAACCTGGTCAAGAAATACGGCGACGGGTTCCCCGCCGTCAATGACATCAGCATCGATATTGCCGACGGCGAATTTATCATCCTGGTTGGCCCGTCGGGCTGCGGCAAATCGACTCTCCTCCGCATGATCGTGGGGCTTGAGGACATCACGGACGGCGAGCTCCTGATCGACGGCAAGCGCGTCAACGACAAGGCACCCCGCGACCGTAACCTGGCCATGGTGTTTCAGAACTATGCGCTGTACCCCCACCTGACCGTGTACGAGAACATCGCGTTCCCGCTGCGCCTCGCCAAGGGCAAGCACACCGAGGATCAGGTGAACAAGCTGGTCACCGAGGCGGCCGCCACCCTGGAGCTCACCGACCACCTGCAGCGCAAACCGGCCAACCTCTCCGGCGGTCAACGGCAGCGGGTGGCGATGGGCCGGGCCATTGTGCGCCAGGCTGACGCGTTCCTCTTCGACGAGCCACTGTCCAACCTGGACGCCAAGCTGCGCGGCCAGATGCGCTCCGAGATTTCACAGATGCAGCGCCGGCTCGGGGTGACCAGCGTGTATGTCACCCACGACCAGACCGAAGCCATGACTCTGGGCGACCGGGTTGCCGTGCTGAAGAAGGGGGAACTGCAGCAGATCGCCTCCCCCCGGGAGCTCTACGAACAGCCGGTGAACCTCTTCGTGGCAGGATTCATCGGCTCACCGTCGATGAACTTCCTTCCCGCCACCATCGAGGGAGGCAAGCTGAAGACGGTCCTCGGCGAGCTCGACATCCCCGCCGAGAAGGCAGCGAAGGCCGAAGGTAAAAAGGTGGTTCTGGTAGGGGTGCGGCCCGAGTTCTTTGAGGACGCCAAGCTCGTCGAAGAATCCAAGCGACCCCACGGCTCGGTCTTCTCGGCCACCCTCACCCACACCGAGTGGCTTGGTAACGAGCAGTACGGCTACATTAACTTCGACCCGGACCCCGAGGTGCGTGAGCTGCTGAACAACCTGGCCCGCGACATGGACGCCGATGAGCTCCGCCCCCAGATTGTGGTGACCCTCGACGCCGCCAGCCGGATCCGCGGTGGCCGTGAAGCGGACATCTGGCTGGACACCCGCAAACTACACCTGTTTGATCCTGAGTCCGGGGAGAACCTGACACGCGACGCCGAGGCCGGCGCAGCCCTCACCGCAGAAGCCGGGGAGGAGCGTGCCGAGGAGATCGCCACCGCCCAGGAAGCAGACCGAGCCAACGGTCACGGGTCGGGTAACCGGCAGGGCAACGGCACCGACGACGCCGGCCAGCAAGGTGGCGGCAAGCACGCGGCCGCCAGCTGACCCACCATTCATCGGTGACCTGCGTCGTCGGGGTCCCAACGCCAGAGGAAGTGACAGCTATGCACGCTGTGAACCATGACAGTCGCTGACGGCTCAGCGCAGGTTGCCGAGATTGTCGAGGGCTACACTTTCGCCGGGGCATCGATTCATCTCGGTGCTGCACTGGTGGACGGGGAAGTCCATCCTGAGGCGCCGGTGCGGCTGCCGCTGGCGATGATGAACCGTCACGGTCTGGTGGCCGGCGCCACCGGAACCGGGAAGACCATCACGTTGCAGGTGATGGCTGAGCAGCTGTGCGCTCAGGGTGTTCCCGTGTTTCTGGCCGATATCAAGGGCGATTTGACCGGTCTGTCCACCCCCGGCAACGGCACCGAGAAGTTGCTGTCCCGGACCCGGAGCGTGGGCCAGCAATGGACCGCGAGGAGTTTCCCCGTCGAATACTTCTCCCTGGGCGGCAACGGGGTGGGAATTCCGGTGCGTGCCACCATCTCGGCGTTCGGCCCGCTGCTGCTCTCCCGGGTGATGGACCTGAATGAGACCCAGGAATCGAGTCTGGCCCTGGTCTTCCACTACGCGGATCAGGCGGGTCTTGAACTGTTCAATCTCGCCGACCTGCGGGCGGTCATTTCCTTCCTGACCTCCGACGAGGGTAAACCCGCCCTCAAGGATCTCGGTGGACTGTCCAAGGCCACCGCCGGGGTCATCCTGCGGGAGCTGATCACCCTCCAGACCCAGGGTATGGAGGTGTTTTTTGGGGAGCCCGAATTCGACACCGCCGATCTGCTCTGTCTCGCAGCTGACGGCCGGGGAATGATCAGCTGCCTGGAACTGCCAACCATGCTGCAGTCACCCCAACTGTTCTCCACGTTCCTGATGTGGCTGCTCGCCGACTTGTTCGCTGACCTGCCCGAAGTTGGCGACCAGGACAAGCCGAAGCTGGTCTTCTTCCTTGACGAAGCACATCTGCTCTTCAACGGCGCCTCCAAAGAGTTCCTGCAATCGATTCAGACGACGGTGCGCCTCATCCGGTCGAAGGGAATCGGCATCTTTTTTGTGACCCAGACTCCCCGGGACGTCCCCGCTGAGGTGCTGGGTCAGTTGGCCAACCGCGTCCAGCACGCGTTGAGAGTCTTCACCCCGGACGACGCTAAGGCCCTCAAAGCCACTGTGTCAACGTTTCCGACCAGCAGTTATGACCTGTCGAAGGTGCTCACCTCCGCTGGGACGGGTGAAGCGGTGGTGACCGTCATGAACGACCAGGGCGCACCCACTCCCGTGGCGCGGGCCAGGATGAGATCGCCCGAATCGACCATGGGAGCCTCAACACCAGGAGTTGTTGAACGTATCGTCAGTCTCTCCCCGCTCAGCGAACGCTACGGGTCCGCCGTCGATAACCACTCGGCATTCGAGAAACTCGCCGCCGGTACGCCGCGCGAACAGCCAGCGGCGCCACCCACCACAGCCCCGGCCCCGCCCAACCGATCACCGAGCCGGACGGCTCCCGAGGAGCGCGAGCAGGGCGGTGACCTGATGGACCTTGCGGTGAAGGCCGCCGGGTCGATCGGGGCCGAGCTGGCCCGCGGACTGTTCGGCACCCAGCGGAGGCGTAGTCGTCGTCGTTGGTAACCGTCAACCGCTCAACGGGTAACGTAATAACGTGCAAACGTCCTCGGTGATCAAAGTCCTCGCAGCCTGGCTGCTGGGGCTGATGGTCGTGGTTGCCGGTGCGATCACCACCGTGGTGCTGGTCAACGCCCACCTTTTCAGCCCCGAGGAACAGGTCCACGACTACCTCGAGGCGCTCTCCGACGGCGACGGCGAACGCGCCCTGGGCCTGCTCAACGGCTCAGTCCCGGCAGCCAATGCGGCGATGATTGACGGCGCGCCCCTGCAGCAGTCCATGTCAGCCGTGGAGAACGTCACGGTCAGCGAACCTGTTGAGGTCGGTGATGGTCGGGTGGACATCGCCATCACCTACACGGTCCGCGGCACCGAACACACCTCCACATTCCTGCTCGAACGCGCTGGCACCGAGTGGCTGTTCTTCAACACCTGGGAGTTTGTGCCCTCGGTGCTGCCCACGCTCGAGCTCTCGGTGATCAATCAGGCGGAGGCCACCCTCAACGGCACCCGGGTCGGCATGCCCGAGGGCAGGAACCGGTTCGCGGTGTTCTATCCCGGCGATTTCGAAGCTCACTACACCAGCGAGTACTTTGCGGCTCCCGCCCAGACGGTGGCCGTCACCGACCGGATGGCCACCGGAAAGCGGATCGCCCTGGCCACCGCGGCGACCGATGCCCTGGTGGAGACCGTTAACGGTCAGGTCCGGCGCTTCCTTGATGAGTGCGCGGCGCAGAAGGTGTTCCAGCCGGCCAACTGCCCGTTCAATTTCCAGACCGAGAACAGGGTGGCCGGGGACATCCGGTGGTCCATCACCGAGTACCCGGCCGTCGCCATTGAACCGTTCAACGGCGACTGGGTGATGGCGCCCCTGTCGGGCACCGCCGAGCTGTCCACGTCGCTCCAGGACCTGTTCACCGGCACCATCGAAGCGGTGACGGTCCCCCGGGAGTTCGGCTTCACCGCACGACTGTCAGTGAGCGACGACAAGATCGCCGTCACCCCGGTGGTCCAGTACTAGCGGGCCAGGACTAATCCAGGCCGCGCAGGTCCAGCGTCAGTTCGGTTTCGCCGTCGGCGCTCAGCCGCACCGGGATGCCCCAGTCCTGCTGGTACAAGTGGCAGGCCGCGTGATCGGGGATTTCCCCGCCCGGCTCGCCGTCGCAGGCCGCAGCGCGCGCGGTGATGTGCAGAACACCCTCGGTGACAGCATCGGACAGCACCAACTCCCGGGTCAGTCCCACCGATGTCCCCCCGCCGGAAACCAACAATTCATCCGGCGACGAGGATATCTTCAGCTGCGTCGGGTCCCCCCACCGGTCGTCGAGTTTCTGCCCCTTGGGTGCGGCGAACCGGATGGTCAGCGCGTGCGAACCAGGGACGACGGCGGTCTGCGGCCGCTGCGTCTGGGAGGCACCTTCATCGACGGCGAGCGCCTCCTTGGGGATGGGCACGCGAACCAGCTGGTGCCGGTTGGCTTCCACGACGATCAGGAGCGGTTCGCTGCCGGTCGTGGTGGGCGTGAGGTCCAGCAGGACGTCGCAGGGCTCTGAGAGGCCACGTGCCAGCGTCGACACCTGCCCGGTGACGGGGTCGAAGCGGCGGACTGCCCCATTGTAGGTGTCAGCGATGGCCACCGATCCGTCGGGGAGCGCCGTGATGCCCAGGGGGTGTTGCAGCCGGGCCTGATCGGCTGGACCGTCGCGGAACCCGAAGTCGAACAGTCCGGTGCCGACGGCGGTCCGCACCTGGGTCCGCCGGTGGCCGTTCACCTCAGGGAAGGACAGGGTCCGGATCGCCGAGGTCTCCGAGTCGGCGACCCAGATGTTGCCGCTGGCGTCTTCGGCGAGCCCCGAGGATTGGGCGAACCAGGCCTCGGACGCGTCGCCGTCGAGCAGGCCCTCAAGCCCGGTGCCAGCGAGGATGTCCACGGCACCGGTGACGGGGTCGAAGGTGAACAGCTGGTGGGTGCCCGCCATCGCGATGACCACGCGTTCGAGCACCGTGGACCACAGCACGTCCCACGGGGAGGACAGCGAGACCTCCAGCGGTCGGGTGCCTAGGTGGGTGTCGGTGAGGCGGGGGGTCGCATCCTCGGGGGTCCCGACGTCGTACCCGTTCGCCTGGTCGGCGTTCTCCTGAAGCTCGGACGGGCGGGCCTTCACCTGGTTTCCGGCATCCAGCAGGCGCTGAACGCCGTTACCCACGACGGTGCTGACTGCACCATCAGCGAGGGCGACGCCGCGGAGCCGGTGGTTGACCGAGTCGGCGACGACGACGTCGTACCCTACCTCCCGGGCGATGTGCGGGGGGAGGACAGCGAGGCCCTGAGGTTCGTTGAACTGGGCTGTGGCGGCGGCCCCGTCGACAAAGCCCTTCTCCCCCGACCCGATGGTGCGGCGGACGGTGACCAGATCCGCGTCGAGTTCCACCAGACGGTGGTGGCCGGTGTCGCCGACGAGGAGAGAGCCGTTATCCAGCGGAACAGCTTTGCCGGGAAACCGAAGGACGCCGGCTGTGCTTTCGGCGGGAACATAGGGCCCGTCGCCGCGGTGCAGCGTGCCCTTGGAGGTGTGCTCCTCGACGAGTTCCTGCACCAGCGACTCCAGACCGGCCGCATGGCCTTCCCCGGAGAGGTGAGCCACGATGTAGCCCTCGGGGTCCACGACAACCAGGGTGGGCCAGGCGCGTGCGGTGTAGGCCTGCCAGGTGGTCAGCTCCGGGTCGTCAAGCACCGGGTGTTGGATGTCGTAGCGTTCCACCGCGGCGGCCAGCGCGTCCGGATCAGCTTCGTGTTCGAACTTGGGCGAATGGACGCCCACTGTGACGACGACGTCGCTGAACTTTTGTTCCAGCGGGCGCAGCTCGTCCAGCACGTGTAGGCAGTTGATGCAGCAGAACGTCCAGAAATCGAGGATGACGATTTTCCCGCGCAGGTCCTCAAGGGTGAGCTGACGCCCCCCGGTGTTCAGCCAGTTGCGGCCCACCAGTTCGGAGGCGCGCACCCGGTAGTCGGTGCGGATCGAAGTCATCGATGTCTCAGTCATTCACGCTCTCCTGGTCGGTCAGGTGTGGGGGATGGTGCTGACTCGCCGGCTCCGGGTGTCCCCGAACTGCGGCGGGTGTCGCGTTTCGCCAGCGAGGCGAACATGTTGTTGTAAGCGGTGAGATCGGCGTCGTTATTCCTGTCCGCGGCGCGGTCGGTCCGTTTCGACTCGCGGGCGTCGTCGCGCGACCACATGATCGCAACGCCAATCGCCAACAGCAGAGTCGGAATCTCGCCTATTCCCCAGGTGAGTGCGCCGCCGAGTTGCTGGTCCTCAAGGGCCGACGGACCCCAATCCCGGCCCATGTTGCCGAACCAGGACGCCTGGAGCAGCGACGTCGACCCCATGAGCGCGACACCGAAAAAGGCATGGAAAGCCATCGTGGCGAACAGGAGCAGGATCCGCAGCGGGTAGGGCGCGCGGCGCGGCACCGGATCGGAGCCCAGCATGGACAGCACGAAGAGGTAGCCGGTGATCAGGAAGTGCACGTACATGAGCTCGTGGCCGACGTGCTCGCGCACCGCGAAGCCGAACAGCGGCGAATAGTAGAAGATCACGATGGAGCCAGCGAAGTTGGCCGCGGCGAACAGCGGGTGCGTCACGAGCGCCGAGAAGCGGGAGTGCACCACCACCAGGATCCACTCGCGGAGGCCCCGGGAACCGTCCCCGCGCGGGGTGAGCGCTTTCAGCGCCAGGGTGACCGGTGCGCCAAGGACCAGGAACAGCGGGACCACCATGGTCAGTGCCATGTGGCCTACCATGTGGGCGCTGAACAGCACCATGCCGTAGACGGCGGGAGCGCCGGAGGTGACGTAGGTCAGCAGCGCCAACCCCACCAGCCAGCTGGCCAGGCGCAGGAGGGACCAGTCGTCGCCGCGTTTGCGCACCCTGATGACGCCGCGCAGGTAGGCGACGCCGGCGACCGCCACGAAGGCGACCCATAGCCAGTCGAAGCGCCATTCGGTGAACCACCGTTCGGGGGTCAGTTCGGGCGGCAGGTCATACCCGGAAAGGATGCGTGCAGGGGTTGCGTCGGGCGCGATTTCGTCGGTGACGGGAGGCGCGGTGCGCCCCAGGGCCACGGCGACGCCGGAGACGGCGCCCATGATGACCAGTTCCACGGCGATCAGCTGCCACAGGACTCGCCGGGCGGAGACCTGACCGCCGGCAGGCGCGCCGCTGCCGTCTCCGAGCTGCGGGATGATCCACTGCCGGTGCATCAGTCCGATACCGCCGAGCAGGAGCGTCGCTACGGTCTTGAAGGTGACCAGCAGCCCCCACTCCGAGCTGAGCTGGCCCAGGTCGTTGATCCGCAGGCTGGCGTTGATGATTCCGGATGCCACCACGAGGACGAAAGCGAACCCGGCGAGGGCCGAGAAGCGGTGGAGCACGCTGGAGGTCAGGGAACCCAATCGTCCGCTGATCACTGCCAGGACGATGATGCCGCCGATCCACAGGCAGACCCCCACCAGGTGCAGGGCGATCGAATTGATGGCCGCGTAGTGGTCATCGCCGCTGGCCGAATGACCGATCAGAGCCATGGGTATCAGTCCAAGGAGGGACAGGATGCCGGTCAGGGCCAGCCAGCCACTGGAGCGCGCACCGAACGTCATGGTGGCGACGACGGCGGCGATCAACACGGTCGACAACCAGGCACGGCCGGTATCGAAGTCGGTGAGGTAGGACGCCAGGCCTTCGGTGTAGCCCGGATCGCCACTTAGCGGCAGACCCGCAGCGTCGGAGTAGGTGAACAGCAGCACCCCGACCGCGGCCAGGGTCCACGACACCGCAGCGGCCGAGGCGAGGGTCATGACCGCGCCGAACGCCGGATGTTCCTCGCCAGGGGCCTCTGCTTCGCTGGAGCGGCGGCGTGAGCCAGCGACCCGGCGCGGGAGGATCATCACCGCGAAGACCAGTGACCCGATCACCGCGGCGGCCGACACGTTATTGAGAGCCTTGGCCACGGGCAGACCCCAGCGGGTCAGGGCCCCCGGGTCGCCGAGCTGGCGCGGGCTGGCGGCACCGGTGAACAGCAACGCAAGGACGAGGGTCGTCACGACGGCGGCTCCGCCGGCGATGAGCCAGCCAACCTTGACCTGCTGTGCGCCCGGGCGGTCGGTCTGCCGGGGCGCCTTCGTTGTAGTAGCCACGCTTCCTATTGTCTACCCTCCGTAGAAGCGCTAACAATTCGCAGTCATCCGCCGCGCTCCACGTCCCTCTGAGCAGCAGGTTAAAAGGAAAGGCCGCCACCGGAAAGGGTGACGGCCTGGAGTCCCTAGCGGACCAGGTGAATGACTACTTGACAGCAGCCTTCAGCTTGGAACCGGCGGTCAGCTTGACGCTGCTGCCTGCTGCAATCTGGATGGTCTCGCCGGTCTGGGGGTTGCGGCCGGTGCGGGCGGCACGCTCAGTGCGCTCAACAGCGAGCCAGCCTGGGATGGTGACCTTCACGTTGTTGGCAGCCGAGGTTGCCAGTACATCGAACAGTGCGTCAAGAACGCCGTTGACGGCGGTCTGGCTGGTGTCAGCCTTCGCTGCTACTTCTGCTACCAGTTCGCTGCGGTTCTTGGTTTCTTTCGTTGCCAATTTACGTCCTCCTGGACTTGTCCGTTATTTGTAAAGCCTTCACGGTTCTGAAAGCCTCTGTGCGAAAACTTACCAGCTTGACCACCAAACTCCGGTCGTTTACGGCGTTTTTGGGGGGTTTTGGGTGCCAAAGGGCCCTATTTCGGGTTCTCGCTCCGGGAAATCCCTGCTTCGGGCCTACATAGACCACCACTACAGCGACCAGTGCACGAGCGCTCAACGCAAGAGGACGGCGACCGTGGGTCGCCGTCCTCTTGCACACTGGTTAGCACCAGCCAGCCGGTGTTACCAGCTGGACTTGGTTACACCGGGCAGCTCGCCGCGGTGAGCCATGTCGCGGAAGCGGACACGGGAGATACCGAACTTCTGCAGCGTGCCGCGGGGGCGCCCATCAATCTGGTCGCGGTTGCGCAGTCGCACCGGTGAGGCGTTGCGGGGAAGCTTCTGCAGGCCCAGGCGTGCAGCTTCGCGAGCTTCGTCCGACGCGTTGGCGTCAACGAGAGTCTTCTTCAGCTCAAGGCGCTTCTCGGCGTAGCGCTCAACAATGACCTTGCGCTGTTCGTTGCGGGCAATTTTAGACTTCTTAGCCATGTGTTTAGCGCTCCTCTCGGAATTCGACGTGCTTACGGATCTTGGGATCGTACTTCATCAGGACCATGCGGTCCGGGTCGTTGCGGCGGTTCTTACGGGTCACATAGGTGTACCCGGTGCCGGCCGTCGACTTCAGCTTGATGATCGGGCGTACGTCTTTATCTTTTGCCATTAGAGCTTCACTCCCCGGGCCAGGATCGACGCGACAACAGCGTCAATTCCGCGCACATCGATGGTCTTGATGCCACGGGCCGAAACCTGCAGCGTGACATTGCGGCGCAGGGACGGAACCCAGTAGCGCTTCTTCTGGATATTCGGGTCAAACCTGCGCTTCGTGCGGCGGTGTGAGTGGGAAATGCTGTGCCCAAAGCCCGGCTCGGCTCCAGTCACTTGGCAGTGAGCTGCCATGACGATCCTCCAAAAGAGTTAAATGAAAGTACCTGAGTACCGGCAGTCTTACCTGCCATGGAATGCGATCAGGGGCGCCCCAAAACAATAGCCAAAGCCGTTGGGATGACGAGCGGTTCTCGCGCAACCTGAGCCCCTAACTACCGACATCCGGAGGCTAACTTCCCGGACATCGGAGCAATTGCGCACGCTCCGCCACCTGATGCCCTCCCATTCTAGGAGCTGGCGCGGTTTAAGACCAATCGCCAGCGTGGGCTTTGGCGGCTTCACGGCTGAGCCCCGGGTGGGGATTCACCGAGGATCCAGTGGCTATCGTCGAGACGGGCCAGGATTTTCTTGCCAATCCGCTCAAGATCGTGCACATCATCCTCGGTCAGGGCGTCGAAGACCACCTCCCGGACGTGCCCGACGTGCTCCCTGGCCAGGAGTTGGACGTTCTCCACGCCCTCCTCAGTGATCCGTGCTGTGGTCACCCGACCATCGCTGGCACTCGGGCGCCGGGTCACCCAGCCACGCTGCTCGAGCTTCTTCACCACGTGGCTCAGGCGGGACAGGGAAGCGTTCGATCGGCCGGCCAGCTCACTCATCGCGAGCGTGAGGTCCTCCGTTTCGGAGAGCATCGCCAGGACATGGTAGTCGAACAGGGTAATCTTCGCCTGCCGGAAAAGGTGGGCGTCGAGGGTGCCCGGCAAAATGGTGGTGACTGCGTAGAGGGCAAGCCAGGCTTGCCGCTCATCGGGGTTCAACCATCGAGCACCGGTCATCAGTCAAGTCTGGCATAGAACGCTCGGGCGGCGCACTGGGGGTGTGGCCCTTATGACCAGACTGGTCGGGTGAGCTCCGGAAACTTGGCCGTCAACACATCCCCCGAGGACACGCCCCGCAGTCGTCGGCCGACCCACGGTGACAGGTAATCCCGGGCCCACTGGGCGTCGGCTCTCAGCTGATCAATGCGCGACGACGCCGGCACCGCCTCCAACTCGGGCAGGTCAATCTCATGGGAGGCCCTCAGGACTTCGAGCACCCGCTTGGCCATCAGGGTGTGCCCGGCAGCTGACATGTGCATGCGGTCGGTGTCCCAGTATCCCCAGTTCTGGAACTCCCTGAACCGCCAGTAATCCACTACATCGGCATGATGCCGGTCGGCGATCTCCCGCACCAGCTCGTTGTAAATAGCGGTCCGGCCGCGGGTCTTGCCGAACACTGCGGAACCCACTGAATCAAACCCGGTGAACAGCACGACGGCGGCGCCCGAGCTCGCCAGCCGGCCCACTCCGTCGTCGTACGCGGCCATCAACGCGTCGATGTCGATGCGCGGCCGCAGAATGTCGTTGCCGCCCGCGTAGATGGTGATCAGGGTGGGCTGTAGGGCGAGCGCACGATCAATCTGTTCGTCAAGGACCTGGCGCACCTTCTTCCCGCGGACGGCGAGGTTCGCGTAGCCCCACGAGCTGTCCGCAAGGATCAGCTGCTCGGCCACCCGGTCCGCCCACCCGCGCACACCGTTGGGGCTGGCTTCATGCCAGTCGCCCACGCCTTCCGTAAACGAATCGCCAAGGGCCACATACCGCTGAGAAAATTCCACTAGACGAGGCTACCCGCTCCCGGCGCGGGATAAGGTGGGTTAGCAAGTACCCTGATAAATTTCTGTTGAAGTAGCCCCATTCCTTGATCGTTCCCTGATCATTCCCCCATCGACCACCGAGAAGGACACCATGACCCAGCCCGCCGAAACCCGGAACAAGCGTGCCGCCTTGATCATCAACCCGGTCAAGAACACCGGCGCTGACATTCGCGCGATCGTTTCGGAACTCTGCGCCGCCGACGGGTGGGATGAGGTCCTATACCTGGAGACGACGGCCGACGATCCAGGGCGCGGCCAGGCGAAAGAAGCCGTTGACGCTGGTGTGGACGTGGTGATCGCTGCCGGCGGCGACGGAACGGTCCGTTGCGTGGCAGAGGTAGTCAATGGCACCGGCGTCGCATTGGGCCTGATCCCGCTCGGGACGGGCAACCTGCTGGCGCGTAACCTGGACATCGCCGTCGACAATCCCGAGGAGGCGGCCAAAGCTGCCCTGTTCGGCACCGAGCGCGATGTGGACGTCATCCACGTCACAGTGGACCGCGCGCAGGAATCCCACGTGTTTCTGGTGATGGCGGGCCTGGGCTTTGACGCGTCAATCATGGCTGACACCCGCGACGACCTTAAAGACAAGGTGGGCTGGCTGGCCTACGTCGACGCCGGCATCCGCAACCTGGGCGGGAAACCCACCCGAACCCGTATCACCCTTGACGGGGGCGAGCCCATCGTCCGCCGCCTGCGCAGCGTGATGGGTGGAAACTGCGGCAAGATTATGGGCGGACTGGAGATTTTTCCGGGGGCGAAGATCGACGACGGCCTGCTGGACGTCATGACCGTTGCACCGACCGGTCGGCTGGGCTGGTTCGGCGTCGTCGGCAAGCTGTTCGCCCGGGGTAAGGGAAAAGACCCGTCGCTTGAGTACTTTCAGTGCAAGAGCGCCGAAATCCAGCTCGACGAGCCGCAGGAAATCCAACTGGACGGAGACCCACTCGGCAAGGGCACCCACATGGCCCTGCGCGTGGATGCAAACTCGTTGCGGTTGCGGATGCCCTACGGCAAGAAGGATCCAGCAGTAGTTACCAACCCGACCCCGTAGCTGCTCCAATTTCCCACCGTCCGGCCACGGTGGATGGGATTGTCTAGACAATCCCATCCACGGGGCTCAGCCGGCGGGATTCCCGGGCTGCGCGCTAAAGCCGGGTCTGGGGGTCGACCTTTTCGCCGTCGACCAGGAGTTCGAAGTGGAGGTGGCAGCCGGTTGAGTTGCCGGTGCTGCCGACGGCGCCGATGCCCTGCCCCTTCGCTACGGCATCCCCGACGCTGACACCGAGGGTGTTCAGGTGGTTGTAGGAGGTTTCGAGTCCCCCGCCGTGGTCCACCACGATCCGCTGGCCACCGCCGTAGGCATGCCACCCGGATTCCACCACGGTGCCGGCGCGGGAAGCCAGCACCGGGGTGCCGCACGCGCCGGCGTAGTCGGTGCCGGTGTGCAGCTCGTCGCCGAGCCCGCCCATCGGATTCACTCGATAGCCGAACGGCGAGGCGATCGTTGCTTCCGTGATGGGCGCGGCGAACGTGGCGGCGTCACTGGACAGGACTGTAGTTTTGGCGGCCGGGGTGGAGGCCATGGCGAGCGGTGATTCCTTACCGAAGTCGATCGTGGCGTCGGCGTCAGCGGTGACGGGCGCGGTGGGGCTCGTCACCGCGTCCGCGATTGGCCGGGGTGGGACCTCCGCCGAGGGGAAGAACGCCGTCAGGGTAAGGCCCGCCGCTGCGGCGAGCGCCCCGGTGGCGAGGACAACTGACCGGCGGGGGAATGTGGGTTCGACGGACGCGCGGCGGCGCCCGGAAGTAACCGGATGGTGCACAACAAAAGCCTCTCTGCAACGCCGGTGAAGTTAGCTGTCGGATTCGAGCAAGAGTTGACTCGGCCCTCTGCCTACTGTTCCGACGAGAGCGGAAAAGCAATCTGCGAAGGGCTGCACCCCTAGGCAGGAAACTGCCAAAAGATGGGTCCTCCACCCCTGCCACGGTGAATTGGGGGCCAGCTACTGACAGGGTTAGGCGTGCAGTCTGGGAGCCACAATGATGCGAATGGCTCCCTACAAGGGTAGGCCACCGGCCGGAAAAGTTACAATTCCGTTACATATCACAGGGCGTGGCGGCTAGCTAAGCTCCGACCGGCCGCTGCGCCAATACCCCATGAAGGCAACCTGTTTGCGGTCGATGCCGACGTCGCGGACCAGATAGCGCCGCAATCCACGGACCATCGCGGCTTCGCCGGCAATCCAGGCGTAAAAGGGGAGGGCACCGGACGGCCGGTCCGGGTTAGGCGAGCCGATCAGTGCCGAAGCGTTCAACAGCTGGGGTGTCTCCCAAAGGATCGCCTCATCGATGTTCACCTCTTCCGGCTCGGGACCGGCCGCCGCGGCAGCGGCAGCCGCGAGGGTCAGACCGGCGGGAGAGCTGGGATCCACGCCGACGGCGAAGGGCGCCGCCAGCGACACCCAACCCGGGACGCGAACCGCGTCGCGGACCGCTGCGTCGAGGAGTTCCCCGTGGGGGTGTTGCCTCCGCGCCAGCCAGGTGATGTGAACCGAGGAGTCGGTAGGAACATCCTGGAAGTCCGCCCGGTCCGGCACCTCAAGGAAGGCGTGCCCACCCATGTGGGTGGGCAGCGAGCCAAGGATGGCGCTGATGGCGGGCACTGCTGTCTCGTCACCGGCGAGCAGGACGTGTTTGGCCAGCCCCGGGCGCCATTCGATCCCGCCGTAGGATCCGGCAGTGGTGCAGGTGGCGGCGTGGGCGTTCGGGCCGATCAACCAGATCCGGTCGCCGGGTGTTGCTGCGGCGGCCCAGAGCGACGCCGGACCCCCGTTCCCGGCGGCGTCGAAATGCATCACGAAATCGACATCAATCTCGGGCTGGTCGGCGTCGCACCGGGTTTCCCTGACGGTGTAGGTGCGCATCGATCCACGGTCGGCCGGGTCCAGGGCCAGCCACTGCTGGTACCAGCCGGGCCCCTCGGTGGGCGCCTCCAGCAGCTCCCGCAGATTTGGGCGGGGGGCTTCGTCGTTCTGGCTAACGGGGATTACCACCTTGATCCGCAGATCGAGGGTCGCCCCCCGCACGCCGAAGTCCTTGAGGCAGGACCCGCCGAACGTGATCCGCTGGAAGTTGTCGCTCAGGCGCTGCACCCGGGCCACGACGACGTCAAAGGCTGTCACCGCCGGGACTGCCGCTTCGGTGCGCTGACCCTGCCGGGCGGTCCGGTTGCCGACGTCGGTCATGATGCCGCCTCCAGATGGTGGGCAACCAGCGTGTCCTGCGGGTTGGGCAGGTACCCTCGCCCGGTGGTCGAGTCGGATGAAGCCGGGGTAGATTCGGCGTTCGAGTGGTGCCGGCCCACTGGCACCACCAGGGGCGTGCCGGACACAGGATCCGCAATGACGCGGCACTGCAGGCCGAAGACCGCTGTGACTGTCTCCTCGGTCACGACGTCGGCCGGGTTGCCCTGGGCGGCGATTCGGCCGTCCTTCATGGCGATCAGGTGGTCGGCGTAGCGCGCGGCGAGGTTGAGGTCGTGGAGAACGATGGCAACCGTGGTGCCATCGCGCCGGTTCAGGTCGGTGATCAGATCCAGCACCTCCACCTGGTGGGTGACGTCGAGGAAGGTGGTGGGTTCGTCCAGCAGGAGGATGTCGGTCTGCTGGGCCAGGGCCATGGCAATCCAGACGCGTTGCCGCTGACCGCCGGACAGTTCGTCAACGAATCGGTCGACGAGGTCGAGGGTGTCGGTGGCTTCGAGGGCGGCGGCGACAGCGGCGTCGTCGTCGTCGGTCCACTGCCTGAACCAGCCCTGGTGCGGGTAGCGGCCGCGCCCCACCAGATCGGCGACGGTGATCCCGTCCGGCGCGACGGGGGTCTGCGGCAGCAGCCCGAGGGTGCGGGCGACGGCACGGGTGGACAGCGCATGAATGTCCTTGCCGTCGAGGCTGACGACGCCGGCCGTCGGTTTGAGCAGCCGGGCGAGGCCGCGCAGGAGGGTCGATTTGCCGCAGGCGTTGGCGCCAACGATCACCGTGATCCTGCCGGCCGGCAGTTCGACGGTGAGGTCCTGGACTACCTTGCGGTCATCGTACGCGAGGGTCAGCTCACTGGCTGTCAACGTCATATCAGCCTCCCTGGCCTGTGCGGTTGGCGGTCACCAGCAGCCAGAGGAGAAACGGTGCGCCGAGGACGCCCGTCACCACGCCGACCGGCAGCGACACACCGGGAATCATTGTGGCGGCAACGAAATCGGCGCCGAGGACGATCACCGCACCGACCAGGCCAGCCACGGTGAGCGACACGGCGCCCTTGACGAGCCGCCGGGCGATCGGGCCGGCGAGGAACGCGACGAACGCCACCGGGCCGGCCGCTGCCGTGGCAACGGCGGTGAGGGCAACTCCGACGGTGATCAGGGCCAGCCGGGACGGCTCCACCCGGACACCGAGGCTCGCCGCGGTGTCGTCACCCAGTTCCAGGCCACGCAGCACCCGCGACAAGACCGCGGCGGTGGGGACCAGCAGCGCCAGGGCGAGCAGCAGGACGGTGGCGCGGTCCCAGTTACTGGAGTTCAGCGAACCGTTCAGCCAGACCAGCGCGTCGGACGCTGTCCGGATATCGGTGCGGGTCAGCAGGAAACTGACCATGGCGTGCATGACAGCGGCGAAGCCGATCCCCACGAGGATCAGCCGGTAGCCGGCCACCGATCCGCGGCGGGACAGCAAATAGATGGCGGCCGCGACGGTGAGCGCCCCGATCAGGGCGGACAGGGACACGGCAACACCGGCGGCACCGAACAGCACGATCGCCGCCACCGCCGAGGCGCTGGCGCCGTAGCTGATCCCGATAATGTCCGGGCTGGCGAGCGGGTTGCGCAGCAGGGTCTGGAAGATGGCGCCCGCGACACCAAAGGCCACGCCGATGAGGACGCCGATAACGGCGCGGGGCAGCTTGTTTTCCATCACGATGAAGGTGGCTCCGGGAATGTCAGCGCCGCCGAGGATCCTGAAGAAGTCGGGAATGGTCACCGTGTAGGTGCCGAGGAGGACGGTGACGGCGAACAGGACTGCGGTGATCCCAGCGAGGATGATGATCGCTCTGAGGCGCTGCGCGGCCTGGCGGTGCCGGCCGTCACTGATGGCGGCTCTCGGCGTCGGGCTGGTCGGGGCCGCGTGGGGTGCGGTGTGGAGGCTCACAGCTGGGCCAGTTTCCGCCGTCGGACCAGCCAGATGAACACCGGGGCGCCCATGATGGCGGTCATGATGCCCACCTGCACCTCACCCGGCGGGAGGATCAGTCGGCCGACGATATCGGCGCCGATCAGCAGGACCGGCGCGAGTACCATCGAAAACGGTAGGATCCACCGGTAGTCGGGGCCGGTGAGCACCCGCACCAGGTGGGGGATCACCAGGCCGACGAACGCGATCGGCCCGGCGGCGGCCGTGGCAGCACCGCAGAGGATGACGACGCCGAAGGCAGCGACGCCGCGGGCGACCGCCACGTTCTGGCCGAGGCCTTTGGCGATGTCGTCGCCCAGGGACAGGCTGTTGAGGGCCTTGCCGGTCGCCAAGGTCAGCAGGATCCCGATGATCAGGAACGGCAGGACCGGCAGGAGGACGTCCCAGCCCCGACCGGAGACGGTGCCCACCTGCCAAAACCGGAACCGGTCGAGGGTTTCCTGGCTGGAGACGAGGACGGCGTTCATCAGGCTGACAAGTCCGGCGGACAGTGCCGCGCCGGCGAGGGCCAGTTTGATGGGAGTGGCACCGTCCCGGCCCAGGCTCGCTACGGCGTACACGATGACGGCGGCAAGGGCGGCTCCGGCGAAGGCGAACCAGATGTACCCGGTCACGTCGGCCACCCCGAAGACGTAAATGCCGGTGACGATGGCCAGCGCCGCGCCGGCGTTGACGCCGAGGATGCCCGGGTCGGCCAGGGGGTTGCGGGCCACGCCCTGCATGGCGGCGCCCGCGAGGCCGAGTGCGGCACCGACCATGAGGCCGGTCACCGTGCGGGGAATCCGGGAGTGGACTACTGCGTGGTCGCCGTTGGCCGGGTCGAAGTCGGTCAGCGCGGCGACGAACACGTCGACGCTGATGGGCCGGGAACCGAAGGCCAGCGATGCCGCGCAGATCAGGACCAGGACCACCGCCGTCGCGCTGAACTTGAGGACCCAGCGCCCGTGGGGTTTGCTGCCGGCCGGTGTCGGAGCGCTTTCGGGAGGGGCTTGCGCAGTCTGCACTGCCATGACACGCCTCCTTCCCGTCAAATTTCGAACAGAAGTAAGGCTAGCCTATGGTCACCTTCATTAGGAAACGGTTCTGTTCCCTAATTGACCTTGTGTGGGACCGTTGTACCGCCGGGTGCGTACAGGTCTGCCCAGGTTGTCACGCCGTCGTCGTCATTCGCTCGGCGTGTTTGGCCAAACACGCCGAAACCCCGCCCAATACCTGGGCAATCCGATACGGGGCGGTACTGCGCAGACGGTTCAGACTGCGGCGGGAGGGGTGCCCTTGCCGAAGGGGCGCCCGCCCAGGCTTTCCCGCCCATGTTCGGTGTGCCAGTTCGCCAGGTCCGGACCCTTGGGCACAATCCCGGTGGGGTTGATGTCCTCGTGGACGATGTAGTAGTGGTCCTTGATCTGGGCGAAGTCCACCGTGTCGCCGAAGCCGGGGGTCTGGAACAGGTCCCGGGCATAGCCCCACAAGGCCGGCATCTCCGTGAGCTTGTTCCGGTTGCACTTGAAGTGCCCGTGGTAGACGGGGTCGAAGCGCACCAGCGTGGTGAACAGTCTGACGTCGGCCTCGGTGATGGTGTCTCCGACCAGAAAGCGTTGGTGCTGCAGACGCTCTTCCAGCCAGTCGAGGGCCGCAAACAGCCGGTCGTAGGCGTCGTTGTAGGCTTTCTGTGAACCGGCGAATCCGCACCGGTAGACACCATTGTTCAGTTCGGTGAACACCCGCTTGCTGACCTCGTCGATTTCGGTGCGGAGTGCCTCCGGGTACAGCTCGGGGGCGCCCTCCCGGTGGAAGTCTTTCCACTCGGTGGAGAAATCCAGGGTGATCTGCGGGAAGTTGTTGGTGACCACAGCGCCGGAGGGCACATCGACCATCGCGGGTACCGTAATGCCGCGTCGGTACTCGGGGTCCCGCTTGAAGAACGCCTCCTGCAACCTTTCGATTCCGAGCACTGGGTCGCGTCCGCCGGGGTCGAGGTCGAAGGTCCAGGACCGCATGTCGTGCGTCGGACCCGGGGTGCCCAACGAGATGGCGTCCTCGAGCCCCAACAGGCGGCGCACGATGATGGCGCGGTTGGCCCAGGGGCATGCGCGCGCCGCAATCAGCCGGTACCGGCCGGCTTCCACCGGATAACCGTCGGCACCGTCCCGGGTAATCCGGGTTTCGATGTAGGTGGTGTCGCGGCTGAATTCTTTACCCGTGTTCACGTAGGCGCCGCGGGTACTGTGCTCGTTTTCGCTCATGACTCAAGCTTAGGTGCAGGACCGTGCGGGTCGCCGATTAGTCATTGTTGTGCTGGGCGGATTCGCGCTCGTACTTCCGGCGCAACTCCCGGCCCTTGTCAATGTCCTCGAGTTCCTTGTCCAGCTTCTTGCGGCTCATCTTGTCGTCCCGCGGCGGAAGCTGGAGGGTCTTTTCCGCCTCGATTCCGGCCTGAAGTTGTCGCCCCCGTTCCACCTCGGCGTCGAACTCTGCACCGAAGAGTAGGGACAGGTTGGCCAGCCACAACCACAGCAGCAGCACAACGACGCCGGCAATCGCACCGTAGGTCTTGTCGTAGCTGCCGAAATTCCCAACATAGAGGGAGAAGCCCGCCGTCGTCATCGCCAAGACCAGCAACGCAACGAAGGCTCCCATGCTCATCCAGCGGAATTTAGGCTGCTTCACGTTCGGGGCGCCGTAGTACAGGACGGCGATCATCAGTACGGCGAAGACCACCATGACCGGCCACTTGGCGATGTTCCAGATCAGGATCGCGGTGTCGCCGAGGCCAATCACATTGCCGACTGATTCGGCAATGGGTCCGGAGAGCACCAGCAGGAGCGCCATTATCACAACTAGGAGGAGGACGGAGACGGTGATGAGGAGCATTGCGGGGCGCAGCTTCCAGAATGGCCGGCCTTCATCGACCTCGTAGATCCGGTTCATCGCCCGGCTAAAGGCGCCCACATAGCCGGAGGCCGACCAGATAGCCCCGAGGATGCCGATCGCCAGCGTGAGGCCAGCACCCGACGAGGACGCGAGACCCTCGATGGTGTCGGTCAGCGTCTTGTTTCGGGCAATGTCGGGAGCCACGCCCTCGAGGACGTCGAGCACTGTTGCCGTGGTGGCTTCGGCTTGCCCAAATACCCCGAGCATCGACACCAGTGCCAGCAGGGCTGGAAAGATGGCGAGCACCGCGTAGTAGGTCAGCGCGGCCGCCAGGTCTGTGCACTGGTCCTTGCCGAATTCCCGGACCGTGCGCTTGAGCACATACCCCCATGCAGGCTTCTTCAGCTCGGTGGGACTGTCCGCTTTCCGGTCATCGTCCGGATGCGGCGCGTTCTGGGCCTTGTCCTGGGTCTGTGCCGCGGGCGAGTCCGCCGTTGTGCCACCGCTTCGTGCCATTGGTACCTCCACTTGGTTCGCCAGGACTCACCTGATCCTCAGGACGCTTACTAGGGCATTAGCCTACCCAAGGATTACCGTTGAAGGATGGCTCCCTTTCCGACTTCATCCTCCAGGCCGCTGCGAATCGCCGTCATCGGTGCCACCGGCAACGTCGGAACCGCTGTGCTGCGCCGGTTACGGCGAGCCGCGGGCGAACATCCGGGGGGCGTCGAGGTGGTGGGATTCGCACGCCGTCTTCCCGACGACACTCAGGCGCCTTATGCGGGTTGCGAGTGGCACGCCCTGGACATCGGGACCGACGACGGTCGCCTGGCGCTGACCGCTGCGCTCAAGGGGGTCGACGCCGTCGTGCATCTGGCCTGGGCTATCCAACCGAACCGCGACGAAGCGGCGATGCACCGCACCAATGTCACCGGCACCGCCAACGCTTTGCGGGCAACCGCCGACGCCGCCGTCCGCCACTTCGTGTGCGCCTCCTCAGTCGGTGCGTACAGCCCGGCCACCAAGGGACAGCGGGTGGATGAGAGTTGGCCCCACGGCGGGATCAGCACCTCGCATTACGGCCGACATAAGGCGGAGCAGGAGGCGCTTCTTGACGACTTCGAACTGCAGTACCCGGAAATCCCCGTTACCCGGCTGCGCCCCGGCCTGATTTTCCAGCAGGATGCTGGCAGCGAGATCGGCCGGTACTTCCTGGGGCCGCTGGTGCCAAAGGTTCTGCTGGACCGGCTGCGGCTCCCGCTGCTCCCCATCCCGGATCGGCTGATCTTCCAGGCGGTCCACGCCGACGACGTCGCCGATGCCTACTGGCGGGCAGTCAGCCGACGCGTCGGTGGGGCGTTCAACATCGCCGCCGAACCTGTCCTTACCCCGGTCAGAGTCGCCGGACAGCTGGGTGCCCGACGCGTCGTGAACCTCCCGGTGAGGGTGCTGCGCGCCGTCGTCGGCCTGACCTGGGCGCTGGGACTGCAACGCACCGATCCTGGGTGGATCGACATGGCAGCGCAGGCGCCGGTGATGGACACCGACCGGGCCCGCATGCTGCTGGGCTGGGAGCCGGAGCACTCTTCGCTGGACGCACTGCGCGCCGTCCTGACCGGGCTCGCCGCCGGCGACGGGGTTACCGGCTCACCCAGCCTCAAGCCCCGAAGCTGACCCCGCACCGAAGCGAGTCCCCCCGCCCACGGGTGGGGCTATTCCTTCACGGCCCCAGCGGAAGCGTTCATGATCTTCTTCTGGAAGATGAAGAAGACGATAGCCACTGGAATGGTCATCAGCGCGGCCGCTGCCAGCTTCAGCGGGTATTGGGTTCCCTGGCTGAGCTGCCCGGACGCCAGCTGGGCGACACCCTTGGTGAGAGTGGTTAACGCCGGGTCCTGGGTGGAGATGATGAAGTGATTCAGCTCGTTCCACGATCCCTGGAACGAAAGGATGACAATGGTCATCACCGCGGGGCGGGCCATCGGCAGAACGATAGACCAGAAGGTACGGAACGTGCCGGCGCCGTCAACTCTGGCCTGCTCTTCAACACTGGGTGGAATCGACTCGAAGAAGTTCTTCATGATGAACACTCCCGCCGCGTCGGCCAGCAGTGGCACGATCATGCCAACAAACGTGTCATAGATGCCGAGCTGGTTGATGACGAGGAACTTGGGAATCAACAGGACGACGCCGGGCACCGCCATCACACCGACCAACAGGGCGAAGACCAGGCCACGACCACGGAAGTTGATACGGGCCAGCGCATAGCCGGCCAGGCAGTTGAAGAACACCCGTCCTGCGGTCACGAAGACCGTGACGATGAAGGAGTTCCGCCCCCATATCGGGAAGTCCGAGTTCGCGAAGAGCGTCTCGTAAGCGGCGAAGGTCCAGTGCTGCGGGATCAGGCCCAGCGGGTCCTGCGCGGCGTCGGGTTCGGTCTTGAAAGAGGTGGCCACCTGGATGATGAACGGGAAGATGTAGATGACCGCCAGCACGATCAGCAGGATGTACGTGATCCAGGCGCCGCGCCCGATTTTGCGCCGCCGGTTTTGGGGCCGCTTCGGCGCCTCTGGCGCGGGCGCGGGTGCTGTGACAGTGCTCATCGCCGGTCTCCCTTGGTGGTTGCTGTGTCATCCGGGCCGTCGTCGGTAGGGCGGTCCGCCCCGGTGCGGTCTTCATGGCGGACGGCCGAGCTGTGGGCTGCGGCCGACTTGGGGTCGGCACCCACCGGGACCATTCGTTTCCGTTTGGGAACGTCCCGTTCCCGCAGCGCGTACCGCTGCAGCAGGGTGAGCGCGACAATGATGCCGAAGAGGATGAAGGCTATCGCCGCGCCTTCACCCCAGTTCTGGTTATTGAAGGCCGTGTTGAAGGACAGGTAGGCCGGGGTGAGGGTGGTCTTTGCAGGTCCGCCCTGGGTGCCCGTGTAGATCTGGTCGAAGACCTGCCAGGTGCCAATGAGTCCGAGCGTGAGCACCGTGAACAGGGTAGGCCGCAGCATCGGCAGGGTGACCTGCCAGAACCGCTGCCAGCCGGTGGCGCCGTCCACCATGGCGGCCTCCTGCACTTCGCCGCTGATGTTCTGCAGCGCCGCGATGAAGAGCAGCATGAAGGTGCCGGAGGTGGTGAAGATGGCCATCAGCACAAACGCACTCATGGCGACGGATGGTCCGGCCAGCCACTCCCAGCCGGAAATTCCCAGGAAGGCTGGATCCTGGAGGCCTGCGGGCGCCTGGTTGAGCCCGAACACCGAAAACACAACATGAAAGACGCCACGAGGATCCTGGAACCAATTCGGGCCCTGCACCGCGAAGAACGACAGAACCTTGTTGACGACGCCAGTCGCACTGAAGAGGAAGAGCCAAAGCACGGTAATCGCCACGGAACTGGTGACCGAAGGAAAGTAGAACGCGGTGCGGAAGAAGCCTCGGCCCTTGAGGACCTGCTTATTGACCATCACCGCCAGGAACATGGCGAGGGCCGTCTGCAATGGAACTACCAACAGCACGTAGTAGAAGTTGTTGCGGATGGCTGTGCCGAAGTCGCGGGCTGCGAGGCCTTCACCGCCGAGGATGGTGGAGAAGTTCTCCCCGCCCACGAAGTTGACGTCCCCGGAGAACGGGCTCCCCCGACCTGTCCAGTCGGAGAGGCTGACCCAAATCGCCATCAGGACCGGAATGACCAGGAACAGTCCCAGAATAAGGACAACGGGTGAGATGAACAACCACCCTGTAAGGCCTGTGCGGCCCTGAATGCCCGTACTTTTACGGTATCCAGGCTTTGCACCTGTCGTGTTGGCCGGCTTCTTTGCCGCTGTACTTCGTGCCACTGCGTCCTCGCTCTGCTACCTGCTGGTCTTGAATGCGGCTACTGGTTATCCGACGATATGGGGCGCCGCGGGACCGCCCCAGTGTCAGGGGCAGTCCCTCAGCAATTTGTACTGCGTTTGCCTGCGGTAGCTCGGCTATCCGGCGTCGGCGACGACCGCTTCCATGTCACCCTGCAGAGTGTCGAGAACCTGCTGGACATCAGCCGTCTTGATGGTTTCGAGCTGTGCGTTCAGCTCGGCGAGCACGTCCGACGCGCCTGGCTGGGCTGGCAGATTCTGGGCGTAATCGCCGCCGGCGATGAACGCTGCGAGGTCCGGGTAGGTGGTGGCCCACTCTTCGGCGGCCGACTGCACTGACGGCATCACCCCGAACGCTTCAGCGAAACCGAGCTGGCTCTCCACTGACGTCAGGTGCGCGACCAGTTCCTTGGCTCCCTCGATGTTGTCGCTATCCGCAGCAATGCCCCAGCAGTTGGTGAACTGGAGGGTGCCCGGCCCAGCCGGACCGGATGGGAGCTCGGCGACCTGGTAGTCAACGTCCGGGAAGTCATTCGTCATGGCTCCGGTGATCCAGTTGCCTTCGATGACCATGGCGGCCAGCCCCTTGCCGAAGGCCTCGCCGCCCCAACCCGCGCCCAGTTCTGATGAGAAGGCGGCGGTGCCTTCGTTCATGAGCTCCTGTACATAGGTGAGGCCCTCGACATTCTCGGCGCTGTTGACCGTGGCTTCACCGTCGGTGACCAATCCGCCGCCAGCCTGCGCGGTGAACACGCCCAGCCGCTGGAATTCGGGGCCCATTCCGAGGCCAACCACGTCATCGCTGGTGAGTTCCCCGGCAACGGTGCTGAGTTCATCCCAAGTGGTGGGAATGTCGTCTTCGGTGAGCCCGGCCTCTTCCCACAGGGTGTTGTTGATGATCAGACCCAGGGTGGAAAAGTCCTTGGGGGCGCAGTACAACTGGTCTTCGTAGGTGAAGGCCTCCTTCAGCGCCGGGTAGAAGTCGTCCTTGTTCTCCAGGTCATCGCCGTACGGCTCGAGGGATCCGTTGGCCGCATAGCCGGCGAACAGGTCGGTGGACACATAGAACACGTCGGCCGGTTCGCCGGAGGCGAAGCCCTGGCTGAGCTGTTGGGGCAGGTCGGAGGCCACGCTGACGCTGGCGTCCTTGCCGGACTCGGTGGCCCACGCGTCGACGGCACCGGTGACTGCCGTGGTCTCGGCTTCACCCGAAGAACCGATCAGCACGGAAATCGGCGCGTCCGACGGTCCCGCGGACTCGCCTCCTTCGTCTTCTGACCCCGAGAATCCTGAGCCTCCACAGGCGCTCAGCGCGAGGGCTGCTGCAGCTGTCACGGCGACGGCTAGCGTCTTCCTCCGGGTTCGAAAGTTTCCAGTCTTCATTGTCTGTTTCCTCATTCTTTGTGTTTTATTCGGGCTATCTAGGGGATGAAGTGCAGGGGTCATGTCAGCCAACCGTCGCCAGCGAGGGGATAGGGGAACCGTTCCGCCAGGGTGGGCGGCAGCAGGAGGTGCTTGTCGGGACGGCCGTTCTCCGCGTCACCCGAAAGGGTATGAGTGAGGACCCGGATGATGTGACGGGCCGCATCCTCAATCGGCTGGGCAACACTGGAGAGCCCGACGGCGGTCGCTACCGGAGTGTCGTCGAAACCAATCACGTCGGGGGTGGCGGGAGCCGGGCGGTGACCCCTAAACGTTGCGAGTGCGCCCAGCGCAAAACTGTCGCTGGCGCACACGACGGCGGTGGCTCCAGCAGCAAGGAGCTTCTCAGCCGAACGAGCGCCAGCGGGAACGCCGTCGTCGGCTTCCACATCGAGGTGATCGGTAGCCCGGCCAGTGCCTTTCATCGCACGCCGCCACCCGCCGCGACGGTCGTCGCCGGCACCGGAGCCGGTCGGCCAGCCGATGAACCCGATCGCGGTGTGACCCTGGTCGAGGAGTAGCTGGGTGGCCTGCTCAGTCCCCGCACCGCCGTCGACGTCCACCCAGGGATGAAGCGAGCTGAAGGGATCCTCGGTGTCGCTCCAGGGTCGGCCGAACGAGGCGAACGGGATCTCATTCTCGAGCAGCCACGCGGTGCGCTGATCGCCGTGATGAGTGCCGGTCAGGACAAAACCGTCCAGGTCAGCCACATTGAGAAGATCTTCGTACTGGCGGACTTCGTCGTCGTCCGTCGCGGCGCTGAACAGGGTCAGGCGATAGCCCTCCTCCTGCGCGGCCTCGGTGAGGGCGTGGAGGAAGCGGTCGAGGATGGAACCGTTGATACCGTCGACGACCGGCATCATCCGGATGCCGAGGTTCATCGAACGCCGGGTGCGCAGTTGCCGGGCCGCCGCGCTGGGCCGGTAGCCACTCTCGGTGATGGCGTGCTGAACCCGCATGCGCGTCTCCAGTTTGACGCGGTGGGGGGCGTTGATAACGTTGGAGATGGTCTGGCGGGACACGCCGAGGGATTCAGCCAGACTCACAAGCGTCGCCTTTTCCATCTCACTCCTTCGTGTTTCTCACCAACTGCGTTCCCTGACAGTTAGGCTGCTTCACAATGCCGCTGTCTGTTTACAATAATATGAACGTTCAAATATGATGTCAATCACTAATTTGAACGATCCAATAACGTTTTGGCAATAGTGTCAAGGCGACAGCACCAGCACCAAGGAGTTCACGTGTCGTATAGGCAGCCGTATCTGCACAACCTCAGCGGCGTTTTCAGCGCGCCGGTCCAGGCCTGGGCGGATAGCCAGGGACAGATCCGGGGTCACGGAGCACAGGGTATCCATTGCGGTGACGACCGGGTGCTCCGGGAAGCTGTGCTGACTGTCAACGGAGAGGAACCCGAATGGGTGTCGACACAGGTTCGTTCGGCCAGCCGAGTGGACTACCTCTACTTCGTCCGGGTGGAATCACCCGTCACCGACCCCTTGCTATACCTCACCCGCTCGCGTATCGCAGACGCGCATGGCATCAGCGAGGAGATCAGGATCGAGTCGGCCCATAGCTTCCCAGCCCACCTCGAAGTGCAATGCCATCTGCTGGCCGACGGCACTCCCATGGAGAAGGTCAAGTCCGGGTCCGCCCCGCTGGCCGCCCTTGACGTGACCGGGCCGCAGTGGAGCTGGCGCGGACCAGACACCTCCGTGGCACTGGATGCCAGCGGCGCCCGCGCCGAGTTCGACGGCAATCACATCGAACTCACGTGGACCATCGATGTTGAGCCAGGTGGCTCCGCGATGCTGCCGTGGCGAGTTTCCCTGACCGACTCTGTGGCTCCCATGATCGCTCCGAGCACCCCGGCGCTGGAAGCCCCTCGGCTCGCAGAGCCCCGGCTGCAGAGCCTGATGAGCCAGTCGATCTCCGACCTGAACGGCCTCCGGATGGCCCCTGCGGACCGGCCCGAGGACACCTTCCTCGCGGCCGGTGCGCCGTGGTTCTTCACAATGTTCGGCCGGGACTCGTTGATCGCCGCCCGAATGCTCCTCCCGCTCGATACCGCGCTCGCCGGCAGCACGTTGCGGGCCCTGGCCTCGCGGCAAGGTGACAGCACTGATCCGCAGACTGCTGAGCAGCCGGGCAAGATCCTGCATGAGGTGCGGCGGGGGACGCTGCAGTTCGTCGAGGACGGAAACGGAATGTCTCTCCCTCCGGTGTATTTCGGGACGATCGACGCCACTCCCCTGTGGATCTGTCTGCTGCACGACGCCTGGCGCGCCGGACTACCCACGGCCGAGGTGGAAGCTTTGCTGGACCAGCTTGAGGCGGCGCTGCTCTGGCTACGGGACCACGGTGATTCCGACGGCGACGGCTTCCTTGAGTACCTCGACACCAGCGGTCATGGGCTGGCCAACCAGGGCTGGAAAGACTCAGGGGATTCAATCCGCTGGCACGACGGCGCGCTGGCCGACGGTCCGATTGCCCTCGCCGAGGTTCAGGCCTACGCCTACGAAGCGGCGATGGGCGGGGCTGCCCTGCTCGACGCGTTTGGCCGACCGGGCGCCGGGGATTGGCGGGACTACGCCAACAAACTCGAGATCCGCTTCCGTGAATCTTTTTGGTGCAGCGACGAGCTGGGGGCGTACCCGGCGATCGCCCTCGATGCAGCGAAGCGGCCCGTCGACGGGATCACGAGCAACATGGGCCACCTGCTCGGCACAGGCATCCTCAACCTCGAGGAGCAAGCGGCAGTGGTCCGCCGGTTGATGGATCCCACCATGTTCTCCGGCTATGGCATCAGAACCGTGTCCACCACCAACGGTGGGTTCTGGCCCACCCGCTACCACGCCGGGTCGGTGTGGAGCCACGACACGGGCATGATCATCAGCGGACTCATCAAGGACGGCTTCGCCGACGACGCACGCACCGTGGCCTCCGGGCTGCTCCGTGCCGCCGAGGGCTTCGACTGGCGCCTCCCGGAGCTGTTCTCGGGCCACGCGTCCGACGACGTCTGGCCGCCAGTCCCCTACCCCGCCTCCTGCCGCCCGCAAGCCTGGGCTGCGGCGTCGGCGGTCCCGATCGTGACCGCGCTCGGCGGCTTCGCCTAGCCCTTCTCCGCTGGAACCTCACCATCAATGGCCACGTCAGGGATCGATGGTGAGGTTCCAGGCTCGCCGTCAGTAGCCACGTCAGTACAGGAAAATGTCGAACCACTCACGGTTGTGCGCGTGGATCAGCACCAGAAACAGCACGAAGTCGAACAACAAATGGACCGCCACGATGTAGCTCAACGACTTGGTTTTCTTGAAAATCCACCCCTGGACCAGCGCGAAGGGGTAGATCAGGAGCGGCCCCCACGCGTGGAAGCCCAATTCCCAGAGGAACGAGGTGAACAGCACCGCCTGCAGCATGTTGGCCTGCCAATCCGGCAGGTGCCGCCGCAACAAGGTGAAGGCGGTGCAGATGAAGAACAGTTCGTCCCAGATTCCCAGCACGTTGGTCCCGAGGAACAGCCTCGCCACGGTGCTCCCGTTGGACGCCGCGGGCCAGTTCTCAAACACGCCGGTCGGAATCATGTAGACGGGGAGCAGAAGGTATCCCATGACGACGACGGCCACCAGATACCAGCGCTCGGTCCGGGTCCACTTCTGACCGGTGCGGACGGGAAACCGAATCGCGTGGTCCTTCAACACAAACCGGGAGATCGCATAGGGCAGCCCCACCGCGAGGATCATCGCCGTACCCATGATGAGCATGTGGCTGAAGCTGATGTCGGTGGTGATAGGCACGAGACTCATAATGACCAGACCCAGTGCCAGCAGTGCCAGATCCTTGAATAGCTGCCGGCCGATGAGGAACGATGACGCCAGCGCCGCCGCGAGCAGGAGGTAGCCCAGCCACCGCTGATCCAGTCCAAACATCACAAACCCGGAGGACGCAACGAGCACCGCCGGAAGCAGGTTCGCTGCACTCTTCCGTGTCTCCCGGAGGACATCCGGTGCGGTGGTCATACCCACGAGATTACCGTTGTTACCCAAAGGGTGGGAGCAAGTGCGGGAGTTTCGGAGGATTTGGCGCTATACAGGAAACAGGAACACCACCACACCAGCCAGCACCGGGAGCTACGCCATGGAATACGACTTCGATGTCCTCATTGTCGGTGCCGGCCCGGCGGGCATGGCAGCCGCGGTACGGGCCGCTGAACTGGGCGCCCGGGTGGGTGTGGTGGAACGTGCGAGACTCGGCGGCACCTGCGTCAACTCCGGGTGTGTGCCCACCCGTGTGCTTGCGAAAACGGCCCGCTTGTATCGGGAGGTCCGCACCGCCTATGACTATGGGATCGTCGTCGCCGAACCGTCGGTCGACTGGCCCCAGATTGTCCGCCGCGTCCGGTTCACCGTGGACCGGGTGCTTGCGGCGAAGGGGTACGACGACGACGTCGCCCGGCTCGGCATCGCCCTGCTGACCGGCGAGGCATCCTTCGCTGATCCGCACACCCTGACCGTGAGTGGCCGCCCGGTGACCGCCGGATCGGTGATCCTCAGCGTGGGTGGCAGTGCGCGGCGACTACCCATTCCCGGCGCCGAGCACGCGGTGTTGCCGCCGGATATCCTCGACCTGCCAGACCTTCCGGCCACGATCGCTGTGATCGGCGGCGGGCACACGGGAGCTCAGTTGGCCACCATCTTCCACGCGCTCGGCTCCCGGGTGCTGCTGCTGGATCTCGCGCCACGCATCCTCACCACCGAGGATGCTGCCGTCTCGGCCGCAGTCACCGACGGGTTCCGCACCCGCGGCGTGCGCGTCGAGACAGGGATTGCCGGGATCGACCGGCTCACCAAGGACGACGGCGGGCTGCGCCTGCACTGGCGCAACGAGTCCGGGGAGCACATGGAAGCTGTCGACACGGTGGTGATGGCGGCCGGATGGCCAGCGAACACTGGCCCCCTTGCCCTTGAGGCGGCAGGGATCCAGGCACAACGGAACGCCATACCAGTCGACGATTATCTGCGGACAAACGTGCCGCACATTTTCGTTGCCGGCGACGCGAATGGTTCGAGCATGCTGGTGCAGGCTGCGGTCTTCGAAGGTGAAACCGCCGCGGAAAACGCGGTACTCGGGGCACACCGGACCACCCCGCACCATCTGCTGCCGGCGGGCGGTTTCACCGATCCGGATTACGCGGGGGTGGGGCTCACCGAGGAGGCGGCGCGGCGGCGCGACCGGGAGGCGGCTGTCATCGTCGTACCCTACGCCGAGGTGGAGCGGCCGATCATCGACGACCGCGAGCAGGGATTCCTGAAACTGGTACTCGACCGGCATCGTGAACTGATTCTCGGCGCGCACGCAGTCGGCGAGAACGCCGTCGAAGTGATCCAGGCGGTCGCTGCGGCGATGGCCGCGGGGACCGACGTCGCCACCCTCGCCCGGGTGAAGTTCGCCTACCCCACCTACACGGCGATCATCGGAGTGGCGGCACGCGCAGCCCTGCGGCGTGGGCCCGAGGACTAGGATCGGCGGGCCGCGGTTGCTTCGGTCCCCTGTAATCGTCAAGCCGGTGTGAACGGGGGTGCTGCTAGTGTTGGATCATCCCGAAACCGCACAGGGGGCTTATCCTTATGCGCCACAGAACGTGGGACCTTTATCCTGCTGGCTATCCCACTGCAGAGACCTAAGGAGCACAATAGCAACTATGGACAGCAAGTTCTCTGTAACCGAAGAGTCGTCAAGCAAGCATCCGCATGATTGGGGCCGGGCCATGGCAGTGGCGATCAGCCGTCTGGTCGAAATGGCTCATGAGGCAGGTGACGTGGTGGAACACGAGAACCTCTATGGAGAGGACCTTCACCTGTTCGTCCGCGAGACAGAAGAAGGCGCGGACATCACCATGTCCTGGACGCCCAAGGAAACCAAGGATCCATCGCCCAAGAGGTCTGAATGGGAAATCTAAGAGGAACTCTATGACAGCACCAAATCCCGATCCCCAGGGCGACAAGATCACCGGCCTTGAGCCGGGCGGCGGGGTTCCGCCGGGCGAAACGCCACCGGGCGAATCTTCGACGGTCGGGCCACAGGGTCACGATGAGGGAACCTCGAAAGGGAACAACCCATTGCCATGGCTGGTCGGCATTGGAGTGGTCTTCGTGGCCTGCATCGTGCTGTTTATTGTCGGCCGTCTGGTCGACGTCTTCTAACCCACCCCTGCTGGGGGACGCGCCCGAAATGCTCCACCGCGAGCGCGTTCCCGGCTTCAGCGACGACTACAGGTTGTAGTACTCCCGCAGGGACCCTGTCTGCTCATCGGTCAGTTCCGACTCGGCCGTGAGGTCCGGCGCGTCGGTGATTTTGTCCCTGGTGTACGCGACGTGCAGGTCACCGCCGTCGAGCCGCGCGCCGTCGAACGGGATGAAGTGCTCGCGGGTGTTGAACAATCCCAACGCCACGGTCACAAAAATGGGTTCGCCGGTGTGCGCGTCGAGGTGAACCTGGGACACCTGGCCCAACTTTTCGCCGTCGGCGTCCCAGGCGGTGGCTTCCTGCAGGTCATGAATGTCCGGTTGTGCCATGGTGCATCTCCATCCCTCGGTGAAACTAAGTGTGCTGAACCTATTTCAGCCCACCCGCGCCCGCACGGCAACTCGAGAACACCAGAGGCGCCCCCTCAAGAAGGGGACGCCGCTGGTGCAACGGTGAGTTGTGCTAGCCCTCGGCCTGCTGTGCTGCCTCATCCAGCAGGGGGAGGAACGTGTCCAGCGCCCAGGGGAGGCTCAACGGGTTGGCTGCCGAGATGGATAGCGTCAGGGTGTTGTCCGGGTCAGCGACCAGCGCGCCGGACTCGACCGCGGGGATCTGACCCAGCAGCGGGTCCTCGGCGATCGCCTGGATGGTCGACTCGTCGGGCACCCAGGTCACGAAGACGTCCGATTCCAGCTCGTTGGCACGCTCAGCGGACCACGGGATGAAGAACTCCTCGGAGCCTTTGGTGTTCTCGGTGACGATATCGGCCTGGATCATGCCGATCGACTCAAGGAACCGCGGCCGGTTGTCATTGGCCGTGTAGATACTGACCCCTTCAGCGCTGGCAGGCTCAAGGTTGCCGTAGATGAAGGTCTTGCCCACGATCGATGGATAATCGGCAGCCGCAGTCGCAACTGTCTCCTCGGTCTCGGTGACCAGCTCCCCGGCTTCCTCGGCCAGGCCGAGAGCCTCGCCGATCATTCGGGTCGATTCCTGCCACGGCGTCCCATAGGCAACCTCCGGGTACGCAACTACCGGTGCGATCTCGCTCAGGGTGTCGTAGTCTTCCTGCGTCAGGCCCGAGTATGCCGCCAAGATGACGTCCGGGTCGGTGGCAGCCACCTCGTCGAACGCGTAGCCGTCGGCTTCCGAGTACTGCACTGGTGCGTTCTCCGTGCCGATCGCCGCGCCGAGCTCCTCGAGCTTGGCGTCCTTCCACGGCGTGGAGGCGTTCTCGTTGCCGCCATACTCATCGCGCTGCATGCCCACGGGAACGACGCCGAGGGCCAGGGCCACGTCGGCATTGACCCAGTCGACAGTGGCCACACGCTCAGGCAATTCCTCGAGGACCGTCTCACCGAAGGCGTGCTCGATCGTGACAGAGAACTGATCCGCCGCGCCCGCGGCTTCGGGACCTTCGGAGCCCGAGCCGCCGTCCGTGGGACCCGTACTGCAGGCGGATAGGGCAAGGACGGCGACGGCGGCAGCGGCCAAACCGCGCAGGCGAATGGAGGCCATGGGGGCTCCTCAACTTTCGGAAGAACTATGACTCACGCCCATGCGGACGCAACGAAAGTAAGGCTACCCTACCCTTACTTCTATTACGAAATGTTTATGTTGCGTAATAGACGGTCAAGCGCTCACCTCAGTATCGGGCACCGACGACGGGCTCCAGCCGAGCCGTCGTCGTCCGCGTGGCCCCTACCCTAGCGACGAGCCGGTTCCGGCGTTGGAGCAGCCAACGAGGAGAGGTAAGTGACGAGGGCGCCCGGGGCGGACCGGGGGGCCTGGGCCTCGACCACCGCGTTGTAGTTGGTGTTCGTGTTGACGTCATAGGTCAGCACCCGGCCGTCGGCGGTTTCGATGAACTCAATCCCACACACCTCGATATTGTTCCGGCGGGCAAACTCAAGGTACTTCCCGATGATCGTGTGATCGAAGCCTTCACGGAGGCTGAACAGCTGCTGGCCTTCCTCGGGTTCGATGGTGGCGCCGGGCGGCATGATGGGCTTGCCGGTCACTGGGTCGATGGCGCAAGCGTCAGCCGGGCAGAGTTGGAATCCGCCGCGCGCCGTGTCGGCCTGGATGGCGTAGATGAACTCGCCGCCGACAATCTCGACCCGCGTGATGATCGGCTTTGCAGCCTGGATGAACTCCTGGATCAACGTGATCCCGTCCTGGGGTTCTTCGAAGTCGGACGATCCCACGTACTCGGACAGTTCCTCGTGGCTCTCGAACTTCCGCACGCCCAGACCCTTGCCGCCCTGGTTGTGCTTGGTGATGAACGGCGTCGGGAAGCCTGCAGCGGCGTCGAGGATCCGGTCCTTACCGATGGCGGCGACCGTGCGCGGCGTTTCGATCCCTGCGGCCCTCAACGCGGTGAGCTGGTCGACCTTGCTCATCTCCAGCTCAAGGACCCGCCGACCATTGACTGTCCGACGACCGTGGGCTTCGAGCCAGGACAACACAGCACGGGCGTAGTCCTTGGACAGCCCGTGGTCCCGGGTGTGTGACGACGCGCTGATCCGCGACCAGAAGATGCCCTCGGGCGGCTCCTGGTCGAGGTCGAGGATGCCGTCGGTGAGCAGCCATTCCTCTACCTCGACGCCCTCGGCTTCGAAGGCCTTGGCGAAGGGTGGGAACCATTCAGGGTTCTCATGCAGGGCGTAGATCTTGGTCACAAAGTACCTCCAGCTTGGGTTCATCAGGGAACAACGGCGGCCGCAGCGGAGCTATTCCTGCGCCCTATGGGGCAGGCTACTCGGGCAGGAAGATGCCGTTCCCCGGGCCGAGGGGCAGGTCGAGGAAGAAGAACACGCTCAGGATTACCACCCAGGCGAGCCAGAACGGCACCACGAACGGCAGCATCCGCGCCATCAGCGTGCCGAGGCCGGCCTGCGGCTCATACTTTCGCAGCATGGTCAGGAGCACGATCATGTACGGGTTCAGCGGGGTGATGACCTGGGTTGCGGAGTCGCCCACCCGGAACGCCGCCTGAATGAAGGCCGGCTCATAGCCCAGCAGCACAAACAGCGGCACGAACACTGCGGCCATCAGTGTCCACATCGCCGACCCCGAAATGATGAACAAGTTCAGCAGGGACGCCAACACGATGAAGGCCAGGATCGCCGGATACCCGGTCAGCCCGATTGCCTCCAGTCCGCCCGCACCCGCCACAGCGATCCACTGCCCAATTCCCGACCAGTTGAACAGCGCAATGAACTGGCCCAGGATGAACGCCAGCACCAGAAACCCGGCCATGTCCTTGATCGCCTCGCCCATCACCCGTGGGACGTCCCGGCCGGTGGTGATGGTGCCGACAATTTTCCCGTACACCAGGCCCGGCACCACGAACATGCTGAACACGACGAACACAATCGAGCCGAGCAACGGCGAGGCGGGCAGGAAACCGCCGTCCTCGTTCCGCCACGGCGACGCGGGCAACGTAAACGCCACCACCAGGACGACGGCGAGGATCGCCCCGCTGATCATGGCCCACCGCAGCCCCTTGCTCTCCCGGGGTGTCAGGTCTGCGCTGAGCTCGGCGCTGGTGGGGGCCACCGGGGCGTCCTCATTCCGGATCTCTTCGCGGGGGATGCCCTGCCGGTTAAGTCGCGGTTCGAGGATCTTGTCGATCACAAAGCCGGCGATCGCCATCAGGACGATCGAGGACACCACGTTGAAGAAATAGTTGGACACGGGGGTCACGGGAGACCCGGCGTTCGGCAGCGTTTCGGTGACCGCCGTCGTAATCCCAGCGAAAAGGGCGTCGAGGCTGGTCACCAGGACGTTCGTCGAGTAGCCAGCCCCCGCCGCAGCGAAGCCACCGAGCAGCCCTGCGACCGGGTGCCTGCCCGCGGCCTTGAACACCAGCGCAGCCAGGGGCGGGATCACCACAAAGGCCGCGTCGGACATGATCGAGCCGGTCACGCCGACCGCGCCGACGGCGTAGGGCAGCGCCCAGCGCGGTGCGCTCCCGAAAGCCTTGCGGATCATCGCCGCCAGCAGACCCGACTTTTCCGCCACCCCGACCGCCAGCAGGATCGGCAGCACGGTGGCCAGCGGCGGGAACCCCAGGTAGTTGGGGCCCAGGTTGGTGGTGAACCAGGTGAGGCCCTCCCCGGTGAAGAGTCCCTTGATTGGGGTGATCTCGTCGCTGCCGGGCAGCTGAACCGTGACGTTGGCCCACGCCATCCCGGTGGACACCACAGCGGTGATGCCGAACAGGATCAGGAACAGCATGAACGGATCGGGCAGCTTGTTGCCGACCCGTTCCACCCCGTTGAGGAACTTGTCGGTGACTCCGCGCGGGGCGCTGGCGGTGGTGGACATGGGTGGTGCTCCCTTGACTTTAGGTCACGCGGGTTTCGTTGAAGAGGTTCGTTGTGCCTGGTGGAGCCGTGCTCAGTCGAAGTAGGAGGGGACGTCGATGGCGCCGCCCTGGTGCTCGAATTCTTGCCGGACCTGCCGCTGCAGGATTGGGTCCATCAGGTAATCCAGTGCCGTCAGCGCGAGCCCGGCGGCCCCGTCATACGCTCCCTGCACCGCCGCGTCAGATGCGGCAGCAGCCGCGAAGTCGGTGGTGTGCAGGGCAGTGCCCTGGTCGGCGATTTTGATCAGTGGGTGGATGCCCGGGATGCGATAGCTGACGTTGCCGAAGTCGGTCGACGCCGCCAGGGTGTCCGAGACGACGCCGGCCGGAAGCGGGTTGCGCCCGCGCCGCTGCTGGGATTGCACCCAGCGGCCGGTGAGCGCATCGTTGGTCCGGATGGGGAGCGACGGCGGGTGCTGGTCCCAGTCGAGCTGCACCGTGGTGCCGGTCATCAGCGCCGCCCCGCGGGCGATGTCCTCAAGGCATCTACTGAGGTCCTTCAACGTGTCCGGATACTTCGACCGGGCGTAGAGCTTCATGACCGCCCGATCCGGGATGATGTTGGGGCTGCGCCCACCCTCGGTGACGTTGCTGTGGACGCGGTCCGACGGCGGCAACTGCTGGCGGAGCAAGCCGATCCCCTGATAGGTGAGGCTGGCGGCGTCGAGCGCGTTGCGGCCCATGAACGGCTGCGCGGAGGCGTGCGCAGCGATCCCGGTGAACGTGATGGTGAGGAGCCTGCGCCCCAGCCAGACCTGGTCGGCGAGGTCATACCCGTACGGGTGCACCATGATGGCGGCGTCGACGCCGTCGAACGCGCCGTTGCGGGCCAGCAGTTCCTTACCGGAGTGGCCCTCTTCCGCTGGCGTACCGAGGAAGACCACCGTGCCGTTGAGCCGGTCCCTGACCCCGGCGAGCGCCAGGAAGGCTCCCACCCCGGTGGCGGCGATGACGTTGTGGCCGCACGCGTGGCCGATCCCCGGGAGCGCGTCATACTCGCTGAGTACGGCGATGGTGGGCCCGTCGCCGGCGCCGCGGATTTCGGCGCGGACCGCCGTGTCGACGCCGTGGGCGCCGAGCTCGGCGTCGATCCCGTGCTCGGTAAGGATGTCAGCGATCAGCCGCGCACTGTCGTGTTCCTGAAACGCGGTCTCCGGATGCGCGTGGAGGGTGTGCACAATCCGCTGGAGATCACCGTGCAGCGCCTCAATATTAATGTCAACAGCGGCGCGGAGGTCCTCCGGTGCGCCCTCGAACGGCGACTCGGGAGTGACGGCCGTGAGCAGACGGCGCTGGGTCTCGGAATCGATCTGGTTGAGGTATGCCGGGTCCGGCAGGGCTGGTTCGGTCATCTTGGTAGCTTAGGCAACTATTCGGCGTTGTGTCGGGTGCGCGACGAAATACTGGGTAACACGGGCCGCTAATTCCCTACGAATGAAGCCGAAGCACCATAAATTCACCGGGCGGAAACACCAAGGCAACATCGCAGGAGAACAATTAGCTTACCGGCCGGACGTGCCCGCCCCGGCCCCAGATCCGAGGAGTGACCATGTCCCTGCTGACCGCTACCGCCATCACCCGCATCCACGACCTCGGCATGCTGCGCCGCGGGGATGAGATCGAGGCTAACCGCAACCGCGAGGTTCACTACAGCGGCTTAGTGGAAGACACGGCGCCCGGCCTGGGCATCGTGTGGATCCGGGATCTTTCCGACGGCCGCCGTGCCCTCCTGCACGCCGACGAGTACGCGATCTGGCAAATCAGCGCCGACTAACGGGACGGTTCGCGGTCGATCGCTGCCCCGTGCTCCTCGTGGGCCCGCCGGATCAGATCCATGAACTCGGTCTCATTGCGGATGAGTTTTTTGTACTTCTCAGGAAGCTGACGCAGCATGTTCTCTTCCTCGACCATCCGGTTGAAGATCTTCTCGCGCTCGTCGATGTTGGTTTCGTAGCCCAGGTCCAGGTACTCGGTGGCGTGACGCTTCGCACCGGAGACGGCGGTCTTGGCCTTGCCCTTGGGACTGAAGACCGAGGCGAGCACGGTGATCACCAGGACCCCGAGGATGACCGACAGAGACAGCCCGGTCGAGATCTCGACCACGGGAACGGGTTCGCCGTCGTTGATGAACGGCAGGTTGTTTTCGTGCAGCGCGTGGAGGATCAGTTTCACGCCGATAAAGCCCAGGATGACGGCGAGGCCGTAGGACAGGTAGATGAGCCGGTCCAGAAGTCCGTCAATCAGGAAGTAGAGCTGACGCAACCCCATCAGCGAGAAGGCTGTGGCGGTGAAGACGATGAACACGTTCTGCGTCAGACCGAAGATCGCCGGAATTGAGTCCAGCGCAAACAGGATGTCCGTGGCGCCAATCGCGATCATGACCAGCAGCATCGGGGTGAGGACGCGTTTGCCGTTCTCGATGGTAAACAGTTTGTCGCCGTCGTAATGTTCGGTAGCTGGAAGGAAGCGCCTGGCCAGGCGCACGATCAGCGTGTCACCGTGATCCTCATCCGACGACGGCTTGAGCAGGTTCCCGGCGGTCAGCAGCAGAATCAGACCGAAGATGTAGAAGACCCAGGCGAACTGGTTGATCAGCGCGGCGCCCAGGAAGATGAACCCGGTGCGGGCGATCAGCGAGAACACGATGCCGAACAGCAGCACCTTCTGCTGGTCGGCGCGCGGCACCTTGAAGCTGGCCATGATGATGAGGAAGACAAACAAGTTGTCGACCGATAGGGCCTTCTCGGTCACGTAGCCGGCAAAGTACTCAGTGCCCATCGTGGGGCCGCCGAAGATCAGCACCCCGACGCCAAAGAGGATTGCCAGTCCCACATAGATGGAAGACCACACGGCTGCCTCCTTCAGGGAGGGGGTGTGCGCCTTGCGGACGTGGAAGAAGAAGTCGAAGAGCAGCAGCCCCACAATTCCGGCGATCGTTAGTGCCCAGACAATGGGGGATACTTCCATGCGGTTTGTTCTCCTCGTGAAGATGGCGTATTACTCACGGTAGTTTGCCGAGGGAGTGGTCGGCAAGACGCTCCCGGGCCGTACATTGAACCCATGACCCCTTCCACGATGCGCAGCGCAGTCCTCCACCACGCCGGCGCTCCCCGCCCGTACGCCGCAAGTGTTCCCCTGATGCTCGAGAAACTCGCCGTCCCGTCTCCGCGCTCCGGCGAGCTACGGGTAAGGATTGAGCGGGCCAGTCTCTGCCATTCGGACCTCTCGGTGATCGACGGGTCGCGGGTGCGTCCGCTGCCGATGGCGCTGGGACATGAGGCAACCGGCGTCGTCGACGTCGTAGGCCCCGACGTTACCGATATCACAGTGGGTGACCGGGTGGTGCTGGTGTTTGTGCCCAGCTGCGGGTCCTGCCGTGCGTGCGACGCCGGCCGCCCCGCCCTCTGTCACCGGGCTGCTGAGGTGAATGGCAGCGGCGATATGCTGCACGGCCCCGCAGTGCTGAGCACCGCTGACGGCGTCCGGATCAACCACCACCTGGGCGTTTCGGCGTTTTCCGAGTATGCGGTGGTGGCTCGCGAGTCGGTGGTGGTGATTGACGACGACGTCCCCTTCGACGTCGCGGCCATGTTCGGTTGCGCGGCGCTCACGGGGATCGGGGCGGTGCTGAACACGGCGCAGGTGACCGAGGGGCAGTCAGTGATTGTGTTTGGACTCGGCGCGGTGGGACTGATGGCCGTGATGGCCGCTGCGCAGGTCCCCGGCATCACGGTGATCGCGATCGACCCGCTCCCGGCGAAACGTGACCTGGCGTTACGGTGCGGGGCGACGTCGGTGGGCGCCCCGGCCGAAGCGGAATCCTTGGTCAAGTCACTGGGTAGCGACGGAGTGGACGTGGCGATCGAGGCGGTCGGCAGCGCCCGGGTGATGGAGGCCTGCCTGGGCCTGCTGACCCGCGGCGGCGCACTGGTCTCGGTCGGGTTGCCGCACCCCGACCAGACCATCACCACCCAGGCGCTGCAGTTCGCCGGGGCGGGTAAACGTCTGCTCGGCTCCTACATGGGCGACTCGGTTCCGGCCCGCGACATCCCCGCCTACCTGGCCCTCTGGCGGGAGGGAAAACTGCCCGTTGAACTGCTGCACACGGATACCCGGGACCTGGCAGACCTCAACGAGAGCCTCGACGCCCTGGCCGACGGTCTGGTGGTGAGACGGATCTTCACCCTCCGGTAGTTGGTTCGGGGAGTCAGTACCTGATGGTTCCGATCAGGCCGATGATCCGGTCGATTGTGGCCGGGTCGGTTTCCTCAGGCATGGCGCCGGTGCCGGTGAGGGAGGCGTTGAAGTAGATCCCGTCGCCGAGCAGCATCACCAGGTGGACCATGTCCTCGTTCCCCACGGCGTCCATCAGCACGGTGAACCACTGGGTGCGGCACTCGGCCAGCAGTTCGTTGGCCTCCGGATGCACGCCCTGCGCCAGCCGCGTCACCGCCATGTTGCAGCGCTCCAGCGGACTTTCGACGTCGAGTGAACTCTTGACGTAATAGGTGGCCGCCTGGGCCGGCTCGGCCCGCATCACCGCCAGATCCGCGTCCACCAGGGCGCGAAGCCGGTCAAACAGGGACGCCGTCAGCTCGTCTTTGGACCTGAAATGGTAGGTCAATCCGCCCTTGGAAACCCCCGCCCTAAGCGCAATCGCGTCGAGGGTGGCCGAGCGTTCGCCGTCGGACACCAGGATGTCCTGGTACGCGTCAACCAGTCGCTGAACAGTGCTCGGAGCGTGACCCATGAGCACAAGTTTAGGGCCTAGTCAAGAAACCGACTAGTCGGTATAGTGATGTGCGTTACATCGTTCTGGCCGACGACGACGCCGGCCGGCCGGACCTCGGAGGCGCACCATGAGTCACACAGTTGCAGGGAAGGAAGCCCGCGGCACGCCGCCGGGCCAAGGCAAGGGTCTTGCCGCCGGGACCCTCGGCGTGTGGGGGTCGGTCGTCATTGGGCTCGCTTCGACAGCGCCGGTCTACTCGCTGGCGGCGTCGCTCGGCTTCGTGGTCCTCGCTGTCGGAGCTCAAGCACCCATCGCCTTCATCCTGGCGTTCATCCCCATGCTCTTCATCGCCTATGCGTACCGGGAGCTCAACCGGGAAATCCCCGACTGCGGAACCTCTTTCACCTGGGCCACCAAGGCGTTTGGCCCCTGGGTGGGGTGGATGGCCGGCTGGGGGGTGGCTGTTGCCGGGATTATCGTGCTCGCCAACCTGGCCCAGATCGCCGGACTCTATCTATGGTTGCTGATCGGCGACGGGTCGCTCGCCGAGAATCCCGCACTGGTCACCGGGACCGGCGTCTTCTTCATCGCCCTGATGACACTAGTGAGCTACCGCGGCGTGGAGATCGGCGCGAAACTGCAGAACGTCCTGCTCGGAATCCAGTATCTGGCGCTGGTCCTGTTTGTGGTGTTCGCCGTCGTCGGCATCGCGAACGGGACCACCGAGAACGCGACGGCTCCGTCGCTGGACTGGTTCAATCCGTTTGCCTTCGAAAGCGTTGAGGGGTTCACCGAGGCGGTGCTGCTGGCCCTGTTCATTTACTGGGGCTGGGACGCCTGCCTCGCCCTGAACGAGGAAACCCGTGACGCCCGCCGAATTCCGGGCCGGGCCGCCCTGATCTCGACCGTCCTGCTGCTCATCACCTATGTGGGGGTCACCGTGGCCGCGATGATGTACGCGGGGGTCGGTGAGGAAGGCACCGGCCTCGGCAACGAGGTCAACGCTGAGGATGTGTTCTTCGCCCTCAAGGACGCAGTCCTGGGTCCGTGGTCGTGGCTGCTGGTGGTCGCCGTCCTGGTGTCCGCGGTGTCCTCAACGCAGACCACCATCCTGCCCACCGCACGCGGCACCCTGTCCATGGCGGTCTATCAGGCGCTCCCCCACCGGTTCAGTACGGTGCATCCCCGATTCAAGACGCCGTCGTTCTCCACTCTCGTGATGGGCATCGCGGCGGTCGCCTTCTACGTGGTCATGAGCCTGATCAGCGAGAACATCCTCGCGGACTCCATCCTGTCCCTGGGGCTGGCCATCGCCTTCTACTACGCCATCACCGGGTACGCCTGCGTCTGGTACTTCCGCCGGGAACTCTTCACCTCACGCCACAACGTCATCTTCCGGTTCCTCCTGCCCCTGTTGGGCGCCCTGATGCTGACCGCAGCGTTCACTAAGTCGGCGTTCGACATGGCCGACGTCGACTACGGCTACAGCGTGCTCCTCGGCGTCGGCGGCACCTTCGTAGTGGGGATTGGTGCCCTGGCGTTCGGCCTAGTGCTGATGCTGGTGTGGTGGACCCGCCGCGGATCGCGGCAGTTTTTCGGCGGCGAAAGCCTGAACGAGGAGACCCCGGTGCTGGTCCCCGACTCCCCAGATACGTACCGACGCTCAGTTGATGGAGGTTTGGCCTAGTGCGCATTCTCATTGTTGGTGCTGGCGGGGTGGGTTCCGCGGCGGTTCGGATCGCCGTCCGGCGCACCTTCTTCGACCTGCTGGTGGTGGCCGATTACGATCCCGCCCGGCCGCAGGCCCTGATGGACGCGCTCGACGACGACCGTCTGGTGGCAGCCCAGGTGGATGCGTCGTCGGCGGAGGCGGTCGCCGCCGTCGTGCGCGAACACGGGATCACCCACGTGCTCAATGCCGTGGACCCGCGGTTCGTCATGCCGATCTTCAACGGGTGCTTCGCGGCGGGCGCCACCTACCTGGACATGGCGATGAGCCTGTCCGTCCGGCATCCGGAGCAGCCGTACGCGTTGACCGGCGTGCTGCTCGGCGACGAACAATTCGCCGTCGCGCAGCAGTGGGAGGACGCCGGCCGGCTGGCCCTGGTGGGGATGGGGGTGGAGCCGGGGCTCTCCGACGTCTTCGCGCGGTACGCGGAGGATGAGCTGTTCACCTCAATCGAGGAACTGGGGGTGCGCGACGGCGCCAACCTCGTCGTGGCGGGGGCCGACGGCGAACCCGCCTTCGCCCCATCCTTTTCCATCTGGACCACCATTGAGGAGTGCCTGAACCCGCCGGTGATCTTCGAACGGGAGAAGGGTTGGTACACCACCGAGCCGTTCAGCGAGCCGGAGGTCTTCGAATTCCCGGAAGGGATCGGCCCCGTGGAGTGCGTCAACGTGGAACATGAGGAGGTCATCCTGATGCCCCGGTGGACCAAGGCCCGGAAGGTGACGTTCAAGTACGGCCTCGGGGACGAGTTCATCGATGTCCTCAAAACCCTCCACAAGCTGGGGCTCGACTCCACCGAACCGCTGCTGGTGAAGGGCGTCCCGGTGTCGCCGCGCGACGTCGTTGCCGCCGCCCTGCCCGACCCCGCCACCCTGGGCGACCGGATGACAGGGAAAACCTGCGCCGGCCTGTATGTGACGGGGACCGGGACCAGCGGCCATCCCCGCGCCGTGTACCTGTACCACGTGGTGGACAACGAGTGGTCGATGGCCGAGTACGGGTCTCAAGCGGTCGTGTGGCAGACGGCAGTGAACCCGGTCATCGCGCTGGAGTTGCTTGCCAACGGGACCTGGCAGGGGGCGGGAGTGCTCGGGCCGGAAGCCTTCGACTCCCGGCCCTTCCTGGAACTGCTCGCCACGGAGGCCCCGGCCGGCTACGGGTCCCCGTGGGGGATGGAGGAGCGATAGGCCCGCTTCGTCGCGTCCGGCCCGCAAGAAAAGTGGCTCACCCGCAACGCCGGTCCCAAAAGAGTGGCTCGACGGCACGATAATGGTTGGGCCACCGCAAACCTGCAGCCCCGCCACTTTTCCGGGCGTGGCGGGGTTGCAGGAGCAGTGCTACGACCGCCGCGTCAGCACCCGGTCGACGCTAAACAGGGTGGTGGTGCCGCTGACTTCGTTGCCGACGGCGAGGAGCGGCTTGCCGGTCGGTGATTCCTTCGCCGGGATGAAGTCCAGCCCCTCGGGGCCGAGATCCCCCGCCGCGCCCAGCGTGGACGGGTCATCCTCGACTGACGCCGAAAAGTCGCGGTTGTTCACGTAGGTGACGAATTTCGAGCCCTCGGGGGACGTGACGTCGTACACCATGACGCCCCCGACCCGCTCAAGACCGACGAAGGCGTAGGTTCGACCATCCACCTCGCCTACTGTGATGCCTTCAGGCTCGGGGCCCTTGTCGTCGCTGCGGCCCTCGAAATTGCTTTCGCTGTGGTTGGAGTTGAAGAACTCAGGAACGGCCTCGGCAGTGATCCGTTCAAAATCAGCAGCGGTGTCGAACACCTTCTTCCCTTTGTCGGTCCAGATGGACATCGACCGGGTGCCGTAGGTGAACAGCTCTTCGTAGCAGGAGCCGTCGGCTGACAGTCCGTCGGCGAGCGTGATGTTCAAACGGCCAAGGTTTTCGTCCTGCTGCAACTGTTCAACTGTCATGGTGCTGCCATCGGCGTTGAGCTTTTTCGTGGCGAAATCCTCGCAGATTGGGGGCAGCCCGTCGCCGAGATCCTTGACCCGCGCCTCCTCGGAGTACGCTTTCCAGTCCCGCGCGTCCCCTTCGTTGGCTGTGACGATGTAGGTTTTGCCCTCAACCGTGTAGGAAGAAATGACGTCTGGCTGGTGGAAGCCCTTTACCGGCCAGTTGGCGATATTGACAGCGTCATCCCGATCCGAGACGTCCATCGGTGTCTTGAGCCGGTCAACAGTTCCCAACGGCATGATCTTCGTGATCCTGGCCGATTTCAGGTTGACCTCAGCGATTGCATTCGCCTCCTGCAGTGAGACGTACGCGGTCCGGCCATCCTTCGCAATGGTGATGTACTCGGGTTCCAGATTCTCGGACACCGGATACTTCGGTGTCACCCCGAGAGCGTCTTCACGACCCCCGTAGATCCTGACGCCGTCGGGCAGCTTGCCTTCGAAGGAACGGAAGCCCGCGGTCTTGACATCCTTTTGGCGCGGAAGCTCGATCCGATTGTGCTTGAGCTTCACAATCGAGACTGACCCCTCGGGATCCACCGAGTAGTCTTCGGCTGGCTCTCCTTCATTGCGACGACGGCCTGGTCCCCGCGGGGAGTGAAGGTCACCATGTCGGGGAGAGCGCCGGCGCGAACGGCACCGAGGGTTTCGCCGTCGCCATTCGCGTCGAAGAAGACCAGCCACCCGCGGTCAGTCTTGGTCGGAGCCTCGACCGCGACAACGCCGAGGCCGTCAGCCCGGACGGCAACCGAATTGACGGCTGACCCGGCGGGAATGATTGAGCCGTCTCCGGACCGCACGCCAGCTGTCTTGATGTCAAACAGCTTGGTGGGCTGAGTTGCATCCTGGACATCCAAAACGTCGATCGTGGACTGGGCAGCATTGACCACTAGCAGCCTTTGCGCAGCCGGATAGTGTGCGACGATCTCGGCGGCGCTGCCGTCAAAAATCCCAGATTCGTAGGTGCCGATGGGGTTCAACGAGACCGCAGCCCCATCCGCTGAGTACCTGACCGGATCCGCTACCACATTGGCGGTAGCCGGAGCGGCGATACCAATCGAACAGGCAACGGCCGTCGCGGTGATCATTACCCTCTGGCTGAGCTTTTTCATGGTAGGCGTCCCTCGATAGGTGCGGCGGCGTGTTTTCGGCTGGTGGATTCAGGATGCCGGGAGTGGCTCGATAAGCCCGGGTTAGTCCCAGTGATCTCACAGACCATCATCGGGGTCTGAATTGACCGGTCGGGAAACCGAGAGTGAATTCTGGCCAAACCTTTCGTCCCACGCCCGCGGGAATAGATCGCGGGAATAGTGGCTCGCACGCAGGATCGTGGTGGCGTCGCCACTCGTCTGCAGCCCCGCCACTTTTCCGGCATGCACGAGGTCCCGGCGTGAACGGCGCAGGGGGCGCACAGGGTCCCGGCGTGCACGGCGCAGGGGGCGCACAGGGTCCCGGCGTGCACGGCGCAGGGGGCGCACATAGGATGTGGGTCATGACTGAACTACCCGTTGCCCTGATCACCGGAGCCTCGCGGGGCATCGGCCTCGCCATCGCCCACGAGCTCGCCCCCACCCACCACTTGCTCCTGGGCGGCCGAGATGCCGCCGCCCTCGCGGCCCTTGCCAGCGGGTTCCCCTCCGCCAAGCCCTTCACGGCCGAGCTGACCCGGCTCACACCCGATCAGGTCCAGGGCATCGACACCCTCGATGTACTGGTTCACTCCGCAGGGGTGCTCCAGATGGGACACGTGGCGGACCTGACTCCCGAGCAGTGGCGCACCAGTTTCGAGGTCAATGTGTTCGCCGTGGCTAACCTGACCCGGCTGTTGCTGCCTGCGCTGCGGGCGGCCAAGGGCCAGGTAGTGGCGATCAACTCGGGCTCCGGGTACGCCTCCGGCGACGGGTCCGCCGTCTACAGCGGCACCAAGTTCGCCTTGCGCGCGTTCACCGACGCCCTGCGTCAGGAGGAGCGCGACAACGGTGTCAGGGTCAGCTCCATCCACCCGGGCCGGGTCGCCACTGACATGCAGCAGGAACTCCACGACTTCGAGGGCAAACCCTACCGCCCCGCAGAATGGATCCAGCCCGATCAGGTCGCCAAAGCCGTCCGCCTTGCCGTAGACGCATCACGCGATTCGGTTGTCGAATCCCTGAGCATTCGGCCGTCCGGGATGGTATGACGAATTACTAATCAGCAGGCTTACTAGTGGTCGTGTTTTGTGCGAGACTGGAACTCCAAGCCTCACACCACCATTGGAGTTTCAAATGATCGAAAAGTTGAATGAACTGGGTATCCGCAGCGAGCACGCCTACCTGGGCGGCTTCGCCTCCATCGGACTGTCAATGCTGTCCTGGTTGGCCAGCCGCGGCAAGAAGGGCGACTCCAAGGCACAGTCGGATCGCTGGGGCATCTTCATCGGACACTGGGCGCCCACCTTTTTCGCCCTTGGCATCGCACTGAAGCTTGAAGAGAAAAAGAAATAGGAACCAGCAACACCGAGTGGGGGATCCGACGAGCGGGTTCCCCATTCAGCCCCGCGAGATGACCCTCGGTTTACCAAACTGCGTCTGCACCCCGGGCGAATACAGCACCGATTCGGGCGGCCCGGCCACGTCGATCCCCGCCGCCCGCACCAACCCGTCGTCCAGATGATCGACAGTGGCCGGGTGCAGGGGCCACGGCGCGTGCGTGTTCGGGATAAAGAGCGTCCGCCCCGCGAGTTCCGAGTGCAGGCCAAACCGTGCTGTGAGGTTGATTGTCAGTGGATCGGCCGCGGCCACGGCCCGGTTCGGTCGGACAGCGAACGACGACGACGCCCCGCCCTGGAACCGCCGCACCGTGTAACCGGCCAGCCCCGGATCGGGCACGGGCGCACACCGGGACCAGACGTAAGGGATGCCGGCCGCCCGCGCCACGAGGACCACGGCCAGCCGGGAGGCGTCAAGGGTCAAAAAGACCACCCCGCGCGTCCCGTCCGGTTCACGCGAGTACAGCCGGACATTGATCTCGCTGAAGGACCCAAAATACGGCACGGGCATCCCCGAGCCGATTCCCGCGCCCACCATCCTGAAGCCGATCAACCCCACCCAGGCGTCGCCGTCGTACACGTCAGGCTCCGTTCCGGGCGGCATGAAACGCGCCGCCGTCGCCACTGGGATCCGCCAATGCAGGAAGACAGCGTCCATCCATGCCTGATCCATGATCGGCCAGCTGATCAGGGGCGGGGCCGCCGGCCACGCAATTGATTCAGCCATGCGAGATCTCCTGACTTTTGGTCGGTTTCATTCGGTTGTCTATTTGCAGGACGGCAAACCCGAAACCTACAAACATGGCGCCGATAAACACGCAGTTGATAAAGACCTCAATGGGATCGATGATTCTCAGGTCGACGAAAGGGTACGGATACCAGTTGACCATTGCGCCGCGGATCAGCGTGTAGACCAGCCACACCGCTGGAAAAATCAGCGACAGCCACACAGTCTGGATGGTGAAGCGCGGCCGCGGGCCGAACAGCAACCAGCCCAGCACCGTCACGATCGGCACCACATAGTGCAGCAGGGTGTCGGATAGCCGGCCTAGTCCGACCAGTGCCTGCACCTCGGGAAGACGCCGCAGCAGGGTGAAAGCGATCAGCCCGGTCACCGAGATATTGACGACGGCGTTCAGGCGCAGCACCTGCCAGAGGGTGGACTGGCGTCCGAGGGGGTGGCGTGCTAAATCAATGTTGATCACCAGGACAAGGATGTTGCTGAGAATGGTGAAGTAGCTGAAGAAGTTCCACCACGACACGGCGGGCCCGAGCACCGAGTAATTCTCGCCATTGATCAGGGCGATCACCTGCGCCCCAAGCCCTACCAACCCAATCAACGCGACCACGCCGTGCCAAGTCCGCGCCGCTATCCTCATCGGTACCTCCCACAGTGACTGATAAACCCTGATCTTGATCGTATGCCTTGTAGGCTGTGCCAGTGAATGATGAGACCCTCTGGGCAGCAGAAAACCGTGAACACCCGGGCCACTCCGCCCGCTACATCGAACGCTTCGAGGCGATGCGCGCTGACGGCAAGGACCTGCATGGTGAGGCACGGCTTCTCGACGCGATGGCGTCCCGGAGTAGCCGGATCCTCGACGCCGGGTGCGGCACCGGCCGGGTTGGCGGGGAACTGGCACGGCTGGGACACCACGTCACCGGTGTGGATGCGGATGCCGAACTGATCGCCGCGGCGCTCAGGGATCATCCCGGATCGCGGTGGCAAACCGCAGACCTAAGCGCGTTGGAACTCGGCGAGACGTTTGATCTGATTGTCTGTACCGGAAATGTGTTGCCGTTCCTGGCTCCCGGGACGGCACCGGCAGTGCTACGCCGGCTCGCCGGTCATCTCACCCTGGACGGCAGGCTGGTGGTCGGCTTCGGCAGCGACCGCGGATACCCCACCGGGAGCTTCTTCGCCGACGCCGACGCCGCCGGGCTTGAACGACACAACGAGTTCTCCACCTGGGACCTCAGGCCGTGGCAGCCGACGTCGTCGTTCCTCGTGGCAGTGCTCGCCCCCGCGCAGGCCGATTAAACGACAGACGGCACCCGGCGAGAGCCATGGAGGCTTCTCTCTGGGCGCCGTCAGGCGGGAGGCACTCAGGCGCGGCTAATACCAGCGCGAGCCATCGCATCGGTGTAGGCGGCTTGCATTTCCTGGCGCCACACTTCCTGCTTGGCCGGGGATCCCGCAAACGCGCGGTCCCCAGTGGAGCGCACCTTATAGACCTTGAAACCGCGGCGCTGAATGGCCCGGTTCTCCAGCTGGGTGAGGCGGCGAGCCACCTTGTGGGCATCGGTGCCGTGAGCCACGAGGGCCGAGGCACGGGAGACGCGCTGCAGGAAGGCCAGCAACGGCTTGACACCCTCGTCGATCTGCTCTGGAGTGAGCGCCTTCTCTTTAACCTCGGTGACATACCAGGGGTAAACGTTCCAGGGCATCACGAATTTGGGCTGCAGCCCAACGCTTTCATAGATTTCAGCGGTGCGGATGGCACTCTGATCGTCGTTCTCCGCCGACACAAATCCTGAGGCGAGGCTCGCGCCGGGGTTGGAGAACAAGCTCACAATCCGACACTCGTCGAGGTCATGTGCTGGGTCAATGTAGGGAAGTGAACGGTCCGGCTTCTGCTCGGCCAGAGTGTCACACATCCGGTTGATTTCTTCGATGTTCGGGTCGTAACGTCGTTCCCACTGCTGTGCTCGGTAAGCCGGGTCCGCCATGCGTCGTGCCAATTTTGCCTCCTCGCGGACAATGCCTGAAGTGGCAATAATGTTATCCGCAGTCTTCCAGCTTACGCGCCCCAGCCGGAGGAGGTGACCCGGGTCCGGGTTCAGCGGGCCACGAGTGGATCGTTCCGCAGGACGAATTCGAGAATTCCTGCTCCTACCGCTTCGGGAGCGCTGTGGTGAACGGCGTGCGGACTTCCCTTAATTTCCAGGAGGTCTCCCTGCTGGGCCGACTCCGCGAGGGTCCTGGACCACCGGGAGCCAGCGATCGGATCCCTGGTGCCGCGCATCACCAGAACTGCTTGCCTGACCATCGGGAGGCGCTCTTCCAGCCGGTAGGCCATGGCGACGGCGAGTTCGGTGACATACCAGCGGGGTCCACAGCGCAGGACGTCAAGGAATTGTGAACTGTTGAGCAGCGGCTTTTCCAGTGCCGAGTTGAAGGCCAGTCGTGGTGCCTGCCGTAGGAGTGTGCGCTGCTCAGCATCGACGGCGGCCCCGATCAGGACGAGACTGCTCACCAGATCCGGGCGATCAATAGCCAGTTCGGTGGCGCTTTGCACCCCCATCGAATGACCCACCACCACGCAGGGGCCGACACCAATATCATCGAGCAGGGCGCCGATTAGCTCCGCGTTGGCAGGGTTGGTGAGCTTGTGTGCTGGCCTACCGGTCCAGCCGTAGCCTGGCAGATCAATCAGGTAGGTATCGCCGTGATCGGCGAGCACAGCGCCGAGGCGTTTGAAATAGCGATGGGACATGCCGATGCCGTGGATGAGCACAAACGTCCGTTGGGCGGATCCTGGTCCGGTAGCGGAACCGGCGGTACTGGCACCGGTGTGCAGGAGCGGGTAGGCCCGACACTGCCTGTCGCCGACAGTGATGCTGTGGAACTTGGTGATATCCGACGACACCGATGCGCCGGCTCTTCGACTAAGCACGGTGCGAACCCGTGAAATGACGGTTTGCGATCCGGTGGGAGCAGGCGACACCCGATTTGACGGTGCCACGGCGAGGTCATTCCTGTGGAGGAAATCAAGGATGGCCTGCGCAACTTCTTTGGCTCCACCGCGGTGGGCAACGTGGGGCTGCCCAGGAATTTCCACGAACGCGCCGTCTCTTGCTTCCCGGGCCAGGCGCGAGCCCCAGGGTTGCCTCGAGACTGGATCTTTGCTTCCGCGAATCACCAACACAGGGGAAATCACTAGTGGGAGGCGCTCGTGGAGGCGGTAGTTGAGCATGATGGGCAATTCCGTGAAGTACCAAGGCAGCCCGCATCGCGCATAGTCGGCCAAGACCATGGCGTTGGTGAGGGGCCGCTCTTTCAGACTGTCCAGGGCGAGGGTCATCGTGTGCCAGAGAAGCGACCGGCGAGCCGCATCGGTAACCGGTCCGATCAGGACCACCTCGGACACCAGATCTGGGCGCTGGAGGGCGAGTTCAGTGACGAATTGGGCGCCCATTGAGTGACCAATGAGCACGCAGGAACGGATGCCAGCCGCGTCAAGCGCCTTGGCTATGGCGGATGCGTAATCGTCGACCGTCAGTTGCTGCCCGGGCTTTTGAGTTCCACCGAAACCCGGCAGATCCAGCGTGTGCGTGTGACCATGATTGGTGAGAATGCCCTGCAGCCGGTCAAAGTAGCGGTGCGACATCCCAATCCCGTGCACCATGACGAAATGGGGTGCGTCCGCGGCCGCTTCGGGCTTAATGGCGGACCGGAGACGGCACGACATCAGATCAACATCAGTCAAGGGAGTTCACCAGATCTATGAGAAGGCGTGGATTGTGTGGACGCTGAGCCTACCGGCCCAAAGATCAGCCTCGCGAAACGCCGGCCGGCAATAATCACGCGTGGAAACGGTGGGGAAGCCGTATTGGCTCCCCCGCCGCTCACCAAGATTACGCGCTGTAGCGTTCGCGGCTTCCCGACTTCGCCAGGCCGCGTGCGATCATGTAAGCGATCGTCAGGTAGGTAATGAGCTCCATGCCCTGGTGGGCATCGAACATGTCAATGCCGTCTTCGTTGTCACCGTCGCCGACGACAACGGCGGTGATGATCGTGGCGATCACCATAGCGATGTAGGCGAAAAACTCGGTGGTCTTCGTGGCAGACTTGGTTTCGGTGGACCGACGGTTGTCGACGCTACCGTTATGAGCCGAAGTGGCAGCGCCGCTGTTGTTGTTGGACATGGCTGTATCTCCTGAGAAATTGGATTGGTCAAAATCAGACCGGGAACCGCGCTCGACAGAGGCGGTTGAGTAAGGGAGTAGCAAGATTTTGCGGGCTGCTTCACGAATCGGCTACGCTGTAGAAACTACAGCGTAGATCTAAATAAAGCAAGCTTGCTTACTAAAGGATGTTCATTGGTGAACTTTCGACGAGCCAAACACGCCCCGGCTCAAACAAATCCGCGTCTGGTACCGCGGTGATTCCTGGTGGAGGCCGACTGAGCCGAGCTGTCGTGCTGGCTGCAGCCCTTGAGTTGGTGGACGACGACGGCCTTGAATCGTTATCCATGCGGAAGCTGGGACAGAAGCTTGGCAAGGATCCGATGGCGCTGTATAGATACGCCCACAACCGCGAGGCACTCCTGGATGGCCTGACTGAGATTATTTGGGATCAGCTGGAAATACCACCGGTCGAGGAGTGGAAGGAACAGCTTCGGAAGACTGCTCATGAGTTCCGGAACTTGGTTCTCAAACACCCAAATGTGGTTCCACTACTGGTGACCCGACCCCTCTCGACCCCCCTTGGCCTCCGTCCTCCCGGAGCGCTGCGTCCCATCGAGCAACTCTTGGCCCTCCTCATGAAGGCCGGCTTTGATTCGCGAGGCTCCCTGCATGTTTACCGGGCCTACTACGGGTTCCTTTTCGGGCATATCATCAACGAGCTCGAGGAGTTTGTAGTGGATGCTGATGAGGACGAAGAGGTGCTGAGACTGGGCTTGCAACGCCTTGCGAAAAAGGACTTTCCCCATCTGCGCACCCTGGCGCCGTTGCTTGCCGACTACGATGGCAAGTCCGAATTGGACCAGGGAATCGACATCCTGCTTCAAGGGCTTCAGATCAGTTTGGACCGGGCCGATGTTCAGGCATCATCGCCATAGATGAAGCTCTTCGCGAAGGCCACCGCCTTCCTGAACGCGTCGTTGCGGAGCGAGATCTCGTCGGTCCCATCACTCGATTCGAGGTACGCCGTGCTACCGGGACGGAGCACCCAGATGTCGCCCTCCGGTGGCAGGTAAAATACGCCGAAGGAACGCTGCGTCCGATCGTCACCCCAGATGGGGACCGCTGCCACTGCCGCTCCGGTATCCACGTTGATCCACTGCGCGCGCGGCTGTGGTTCAGCCGCGGCCGCCGGATCCAGGAACGGTGCGGTGCCTTTCCCCCAGCGTTCCTCGAAACGCTCGTGGAAGGCGGGAACTAGCTGATCGTCATACCGGCGCCATCCGGACATTGCATCCTCCTTACCTCCCAGATCCCTGACAACTCCAGCGAGTGGGGTGGCCCCCGTTGCCCCGAGCGGGAACCACCCCGGCTTGGCTGCCGTTCACGCGTCAGGCGTTGATCTCCTGCCGGGGACTGTCGGTCCTCAATGAGGGCTGACATAGATTTTTATAGCACCAGCGAAAAACTGATGCAAGAGGAATGTTCAGCAATTTGATCTGCAATCCGCGGATTGAGGGATGCCAGCAACCTACGGGACGAACGGGACGCCGTGGACTAGGCGCGGCCTTTCAGGATCAGCTTCCAGTACACCTGGGGCAGGATGCGCCGTTCCAGGATGAAGGTCATGTGCCGTTCCCGCATGATGCCTTTCCACGGGATGGAGGGCTTGGCGTGGTACTGGTCGTCAAATTCGGAGAACACCACGGTGGACCGTGACACGGTGAACGGGCAGGCCGAGTAGTTGTTGTATTTTGCTGTGACGCTCTTCCCTTTCAGGGCGGCCAGCAGATTCTTTGCGACCACCTGGGTTTGTTGCCGAAGGGCAGCGCCTGATTTGGAGTTCAGGGCTGCCGCGGCGTCGCCGAGTGACCAGACGGCGGGATACCTGACGGAACGCAGCGTCTCGGGGTCCACCTCCACGAATCCTGACGGATCGCCGGCCGCTGGAAGATCGGTGGCTTTGAGCCAGTTGGGCGCCGATTGCGGCGGGACGGCATGCAACACATCGTAGGCAAGGGTTTCGGTGCTGCCGGCAGCACCGCTGTCACGGACCGTGACGGTGCGCGCACCCGCATCCACTTCAGTGATCTCGCTGCTGACGCGCAGCTCAATCCCATAGTGGGCGATCTTGCGGTTAAGCTCCTCATTGGCCACTGCTTCGGGAAACACCGTGGGCGTCGGAACTATCAGCACCACGCGAATGTTCTGCAGAACACCCTGCTGGGCCCAGTAGTCGCAGGCCAGATACATCGGTTTTTGCGCCGCTCCCCCGCAGCTCAACGGGCCCGGTGGCAAATTGAAGACGACTGTCCCCTGCCGCATGGCCCGCAACAGGTCCCAGGCCTTCGACGCAAGCGCAATCTCGTAGTTCGACGCGCCGTATTCGGACGCCATCGCATCGGCCAGGCCGGGCACAGCGTTCCAGTCTTTTTGGATTCCAGGGCAGACCACCAGCTGCTCGTAGCGAACCTGGGCGCCGGAGGCCAGATGAACAGTGTGCCGTACCGCGTCGACGTCGACGGCGGCGTCCTGAATCCACTGAACCCCGCGAGGGATCACCGAGGCCTGGGGCCGGATGGCTTCGGCGGCCGCGGCGGTCCCGCCCGCGATATGGGAGAACAGTGGCTGATAGAGGTGGTCGGAGCTTGGCTCCACCACCGCAATATCCTTGGCGCCATACCTGCGCAATCGTGCCGCGAGGGATATCCCCGCGTTGCCTCCTCCAATCACGACTACCTGATGGTGAGCGACGGTTGAGTTCCCGGCAGCTGTCACGGTCTAGCCCGACTTCTCGGTCAGGGCGCTCGCCTTATGAGCTGCCCGTGCCCCGGTCTTGCCGGACTCGACAATGTATTGCGGCTCGTCGTCGCTGGCCCGGTGGGTGTTGCCGTCCAGCTGGAAATCGCTGGTCTTTTTCTCCACGATGGTTCCGTAGGTGGTGCCCTGCGGAGTGTTCCACTCCACGCTAGTGCCCTTGCTCAGTGCCACAGTAACTCCTCTAATCGACAGTGTGCTTACCAGCCTATGTCTCGTTTGGTGTGGGACGCCGACCGGCCGCTTCCGCGACGCACCGGCTCAACGCGAGGAGGGACAGGCCGCGTTGGCCCGCCCCTCCACCGTGGACGTCTATCTCGCCCAGAAGTTACCGTGGCTCAGCGACGGTTTGCGAGGCCGCTCAGCACATTCTTGGGTCGCTGCATTTCGCCTTGCTGCGCACCGAGCACGATGACCGCTCCGCTGACAGCGGGCAGGATCCACTGAACAACCTTCAGCTGCTTCTGGGCCGCCGCCAGTTCAGGTGAGCTCGAGGCGCCGGGCTCGGTTGCACCCTGCGCGCCTTGATCGGCGAGTTCTCCGACCTTCTTGCCGAGAATTCCGGCGTACAACGACAGGCCCATTCCGGCGACTGTTACCACTGACTTGATTGTGGTGTTCGCCAAAGCACCATCTTGTTTGGCCACCCGGCCCTTGTTGCCGAGAATCAGGCCGACGCCGCCAATGGCGTGTGCGCCGAAGGCCGCGACCTGAATGGGGGTCCATTTGGCCCAGCCCAGTGCTGCCAGTCGGGTGCGTTCTTTCGGGTCTTTAGCCTCGGCGGCTGCGCCGTTGAGGCCCACGGCACCCATCAGTGTTCCACCGAACCACGCGGCGGCGCTCAAATCGTGGACGGATCGTGCCAGTAGATTTCCAGCCATCGTGATCACTCCTTGCTAGAGGTCTTCCGTCTTATGACGGAAAGAAACATGCCCTAAGCATACTTACTATAAGGGGGTTCCGCTACCAACTCTGCTGCCAGACCCGTCTTTGACGCCGGTTATCCACTAGGCTTCCCGCATGAATCACACGCCACAATCGACCCCCGCCACCGTGGCCCTGGCCCTGGCCGGGATCGACTTCACAGTGCAGAGCTATGCCCACGACCCGGCATCCGGCAGCTATGGAACGGAGGCCGCAGCAGCTCTGGGAGTCGAGGCTTCCCGTGTCTTCAAGACGTTGGTGGTGGACGTCGACGGCGTCCTCACGGTCGCCGTCGTCCCCGTTTCCGGCACCCTCAATCTGAAAGCACTCGCAACCGCCTGCGGGAAAAAGAAGGCGGCAATGGCCAACCCGGGGGCTGCGCAGCGGCGGACCGGCTACGTGCTGGGCGGAATTTCTCCGGTGGGCCAGCGTCAGCGCAGCCCGACGGTGGTCGATCAGTCAGCCCTGGAATTCGACAGGATCCTGGTCTCCGGCGGGCGGCGCGGACTGGAGATTGAACTGGCTCCGGCGGACCTGATCCGGGTGAGCGGCGCACTGGTCGCCCCCATCGCGGCTGACTGACGGAAAAGCCTGTGACAGACGGCCAGCAGACTGGTTCAGCCTTTGCTGAATCGGTCAAGAGCCTCAATGATCTGCGGTACCTCGGTGCGTCGAGTGTAATCGGCGTGAACATCAGCGAACCGGACGGTGCCGACCTGGTCCACCAGCAGGACCGTGGGGAACGGAATACCTGCCGTCGAATCGGCGTTGCTGTCCGCCACATCGAAGCCCAGTTCCGAATGCGCTTCGCGGGCGTCGGGGCTCGGCTCGGTGAGCAGTCCCAGTTGACGGGCGAGTCGGCTGCCCGGATCCGACAGTACGGTGAAGCCGAGCTCACCGTTCTCGACGGCGGCGCGGGAGCCGTCAGGCGTCTGCGGGCTGATGGCGATGAGCTGGATGCCATGCTCCGTCAGCGTTGGGAGCAGGTCCCGCTGGTAGGTCTTGAGGGTGATGTTGCAGTAGGGGCACCATGCGCCACGGTAGAAAACAACGACGGCGGCGGCCTCGGCGAGCACCTCGCTCAGTTCCACCGGTGAACCATCCACAGCTGTCAGCGCGGCGTCCGGTACCGTGTCACCCTCCGCGACGGCTCCCTGCGGAAGCCCCTGGCGGGTGAGATCCTGCTGCTCCCGGGCGAAAACCGCCGACAATTCGGGCCCGATCTGCGCAGTGAACCCGGTATTAAAGTGGTCTACCTGCTCTGCGATGCTGCTGGACATAGTGGTCTCCTTCGATAGAGGCTGCTAAACCTGCCTGCCTCCGACGGTAGAACACCCGAACGCCGTGTGGCCAGCGCCCAGTAACATCGCGCAACACACGGTAGGAGACGATCGGAAGGGTATCCCGACATCATGGAGCGCAATCAGGCAGCAATGGTCCGGGGTCAACGATCAACGCCAATCTGACATCTCCGATACAAGTAGCCAGTGTCGCCGGGCACGGTTAGAAGTCTGTCGCGGAGGATGGTCATCGCTGGCCGATCATCCGCGGCGCAGGGGTCGGCGACACCAGACTGCTCAGGATATTCGATTCCGAGGACAGCGGTCCCGTAGACGTCCGTGTAGGCCGAACACTCGTTGAATTCAATGCACTGTTCTGCGACGGCAAAGTCAAAACCAGCTTCCTTCAGCACCGGTGATTCTTCGGCAGCGTTCTTCTGCCCGACCAGCATTCCGAGGTTGTGACCCTTCAGCACCAGCGCTCGCGCTAGCTCGACGTTGTCCGCGAGGGTCAGGAGCTCGGCAGACCGACTATACGAATCGAGATTATCCAATTCAACGGCGTCGAACCCTCGGTCGGCGCACTGCCCCAGGCCTTCGCCGATCCTCTCTGCGATGAGAACGCGGTTGGCCTCCGTGCCCGTGTCCAGGATGTACTCGTCGGGCCAGTCCGGGTCAGCGAGCGGTTCGCCGTCGACGTTGAGGACCAGACCATCGGTCATCCAGGACGATGATTTCCCCGGCTGCGTCTGGAAGGCGTTCAAATAGCAGATCGAGTATATTCCGTCGGCTGGCTCCTGGGAGACGTCTCGAACGACGACACTCACTCCTGGTGATGGTTTGTAAGCACCGCCGAGCTGGTAATCGAACTGGGCATCCTCGGGGAAGCCGTCGGCCACCGTGTCATTCTGCGGGGAGCAGGCTGCCAAGGCGAGGCCGGCGATCAGGACAGCGCACACGCTCCGGAGGATCGTCACGACTAAACGGTAGCCTGCGTCACCAACGATAGTGTTCCGCTAGAGTCATGCAGGTGAAGAATGCCCTGCGGACCTCCGGTTCGCCGTGATCGACGACCACACAACGGACTCCCAGCGGCCCACCACCGCCCCAGCCTTTGTGCTCGCCCAATTACGCCGGGCCATCATTGCCGGGGAGCTCCTCCCCGGCCAACCCCTTCGGCAGGACGCACTTGCTGAGCGCTTCGGTGTCAGCCGGGTCCCCCTCCGCGAGGCCTTCAAAGTTCTAGAGGGTGAAGGTCAGGTGGTCTACGCACCGCACCGCGGCTACAAGGTGGCCACCCTGTCGCTGACCGATCTGCTCGAGGTGTACCGGATCCGCGAAATCCTCGAAGCCGAAGCCGTGCGGGTAGCGATCAGGCGGTCGGACGAGGATATTGTCGGCAAGCTGAGAACCGCTGCACAGGACGTGGAGACAGCGAGCGCCTCCGGCGACCTGCTCACCATGACCGAGGCCAACCGCCGATTCCATTTCCTCATGGTGACCGAAGCCCGGATGCCGCGCCTTGAGAAGCTGATCCAGGTGCTGTGGGACGCCACCGAGACCTACCGGTTCGTCTACTACGGCGACGAAGCCAACCGGCACCGGGTCGAGGACGAGCACCGGCGCATCATCGACGCTTTCGCCGACCGCGACATCGACCGGGTCATCATCCTGCTCAACGAACACCGAAATCATGCGGTCGAAGCTTTGAGAACGTTCCTCGACGCCCGGTAGTTGTTTGCAAAACGCAAATATATTTGTGTGATGCGGGTTACATTTTGCGTGCTAATTGGATACAGTATCCAAATGACTTGCTCACCACGGCGAACATCAACGCTACCCGCCTCGCCCCCTACCGGGCCTTCGGAGCAGAACTCGTCGATCCGGCAGCATCCATGAGTGATTGGCTGGGCCTCAGCGGCCAGCGGGTTCTCATCGCTGGCGCCGGCGGAATCGGCAGTGCCCTGGCCCGTGCTTTCGCTGATGCTCAGGGCTCCGTCGTCGTCGCCGACGTCAACCCGGCCGGCCTCGCCGCCCTGGATCCGCGGGTCCACCCCCTCGAAGTCGACCTATCGACGACGGCGGGCTGCGAGGACGCCGTAGGCCGCGCCGCGGCCGAGCTCGGCGGGCTCGACGTGCTGGTGCACGCGGTGGGAGTCAACAACCGGGTTCCCCTCCTGGACACCACGGACGAGGACTGGGACCGCATGATCTCCATCAACCTCACCAGCGCCTTCCGCCTCGGCCGGGCCGCCGGGAAGCTGATGGTCGCCGCCGGTTACGGCCGCCAGGTCTACTGCTCCTCCGTCTCCAGCCTGCTCGCCCACCTGGACCACGGCCCCTACGCCGCCAGCAAGGGCGGCCTCAACCAACTCCTCCGCGTGATGGCCCGCGAATGGGCGTCCCACGGCGTCACCGTCAACGCCGTCGCCCCCGGCTACGTGGAAACCGAACTCACCCGCGGACACCTCGACAAACCGGGCGTCCGCGACCACTACACCTCGCTGGTCCCCGCCGGCCGGCTCGGCACCACCGGCGACCTCACCGGCCCCGCCCTCTTCCTCGCCTCCCGCCAGGCCGCCTTCGTGACCGGCCACGTGCTCTACGTCGACGGCGGGCGAACCCTTGTCTAAGCAAGAGCTGGCGGCGCCACAAGCCACCGAGAAGTCCCACGGCGGGCGATTCCCGCTCCTGGCACCGGACGCCCTCGACGACGAACAGCTCGCCCTGTACAACACGATCGCCGGCCCACCCCGGGCGGGCGGCCCGTTCCTGGTGGTCGACGCCGACGGCCACCTCGCCGGCCCATTCAACGCTCTGCTCTATGCCCCGCAGATCGGCCAGGCCGTCCAGGCGCTCGGCGCCGCTCTGCGCTTCGGCGGGAAATTGCCCGCCCGGACCCGGGAACTGGTGATCTGCGCCGTCGCCGCCGAACGCTGCTCGGCCTACGAGTGGTACGCCCACAGCCGGGTGGCCCTCACCGTCGGCATCACCAATGAGGAACTGGGCAGCCTTCGTGGGGGTTTCCTACCGGCTGAGCTGCCCGACGACGAGCACTCCGCCCTCACCTTCACCGCCGCCCTCCTGAGCGGACGGACCGTGACCGACAGCGACCACGCAGCCGCCCTGAAGCATCACGGACACGCTGGTATCACCGAACTGTCCATCCTGGTGGGCTACTACCGGGCCCTATCCGGGCTACTCGCGGCCGGCGACGTCAACGCGCCGATCGTCAACGCACCAGACCCCGACGCACCAGGTGCCCACGAAGCCACCCCCAATTCTCATCCTCAATCGCACATCACCACCACAAAGGGAGAACACCCATGACAACCTCACCACTGCACCGTCGCAGGGTCCGGCTTGCCGCAGCAGCACTCACCGTCCCCGCACTGTTCCTGTCCGCATGCGGCAGCCCCGATACCAGCGGCGGAGGTAGCGGCGGCGGTGATGCCAGCGGCGGCGCCGACGGCGGCACCCTCTCCATCGCCACCGGCGGCACCGGCGGCGTCTACTACCCCCTCGGCGGCGGCTTCGCCACCATGATCCGCGACAACATCGAGGGCTACGACGCCACCGTCCAGGAGACCAACGCCTCCGTCGACAACATGCTCCTGATCGAGAACGGTTCAGCCCAGCTGGCGTTCGCGGTGGGCGACGTCGTGTCCGACGCCGTCGAGGGCGTCAACGACTTCGAGGGCAACCCCATCGAAACCTGCTCGCTCGGCAACACCTACAACAACTTCATGCAGGCGGTCACCGTTGACGGCACCGGCATCGAGGGTGTCGCTGACATGGAAGGCAAGGTCGTCTCGGTCGGTGCTCCCGGCTCGGCCACCGAGGTCGCCGCACTGCGCATCCTTGAGGCGGCTGGCGTTGACCCCGAATCCGGCGTGGAACGCCGTCAGCTCGGCGCGGCGGAAACCGTTGCGGCACTGCGTGACGGCACCATCGACGCCGGTTTCTGGTCCGGCGGCCTGCCCACCGGCGCGCTGATCGACCTGGCCAGCGACGGCGACATGAACCTCCTCAACATCGGCGAATACGCCGAGCAACTCTCCACCGAATACGGCGAGTACTACGTCGAGGAAGACATCCCCGCCGACACCTATGAGGGCCAGACCGAAGCGGTGTCAGCGATCGCCTCGCCGAACATCCTCGTCGCCAGCCCCGAAATGGACGAGGAGCTGCAGTACAACATCACCGCGGCGATCTTCGACAACGTTGAAGCCCTCACCCAGGTGCACCCCGCCGCCGTCGAACTGGATGCCGCCACCGCCGGAGACATTTCCTACATCGACACCTGCCCCGGCGCCCAGAAGTACTTCGACGAAGCCGCAGGCTAAGCACTGATGCGCAAGCCCGCCGTCGTCGTCGCCGTCCTGGTGTGCCTTGGCACGCTGGGCGGTGGGGCATTCGCGGTTGCTGCCCAGGAGGCTCCCGAACAGGGTTCACCTGGACGCAGCATCGTGATCACCAACGACGACGGCGGGCTGGCCTCCGTGGCCCTATCTGGAGACACTTTCGCGGTCAGCTACCGCAACTCGCTGTACGGAACCATCGCCGAGGAACGCTACACGGTCCTCCCCGACGGCAGTTTCCGGCTCGACCAGATCGCCGCCGACCAGCTCGCGGTGCTCGAGGAGTATTACGGCGTCCCCGGCGCCCCTACCCCCGCGGACCCTACCGACCGGCGGAACTTCGTGGTCGATCCAGACCCAGCACACCCCGCCGTGTTCACCGACCTTTCCCTTGCCGCCACCGATCTTGGTGAACGCACCCTCCACCTGCCCGGAACAGCGCCCGTTCCGCTGTGGGCCTTGGTCGACGACGACCAGCCCTTCATCCTGCTAGCTATCAAGGAGACCCCATGACCGAGCGAATTGACGGCGACGGCGCCGTCAAGGCCGGCAAGCAGCACCGCCCCACCCCCGACGAGGCAATCGACCCCAGCCGACGCGACCAGGCGAGAATCCCTGAGGATGCCTCGGTCAACCCGATGAACCGCAACGACGAGATCGACGAAGACGCGCTGATCGCCGAATTCGAGGCCGAAAAGCCCGCCCGTCAGTTGACCGGCATTCCGGCCCTGGTGGTCAAGGTGGTGGGCGCTGGCCTGTCAGTCTTCGCCCTGTACTGGGTGTTCAATCCGATGGCCACCCAGTTTTACCTGCCCGCGTTCCTGATGATCGGGCTGTCCCTGACCTTCCTGGTGTACCGGGGGTGGGGCCGGTCGTCGAAGGCCAAGGACGCGGGTAAGTCAGACAATCCGCACCTTCTTGACTGGGTGCTCGCCGTCGTCGCCGTGGTGCCGTTCGCGTACATCATTTCCGACTGGGATCCGTTCTTCCGCCGGGCCATCGTGCCCACCTACCTCGACCTGATCATGGGCGTCATCGCCATCCTCGTGGTCCTTGAGGCGGCACGGCGCACCGTGGGCATTCTGGTGCCCCTGGTGGTCCTGGGTTTCTTCGGCTACGCCTACTGGGGCCCGTTTTTTCCAGCACCGTTCACCACCTCATCCTTCGACTGGATCCGGCTGGTGGGCCACAACGTGATGGGTACGCAGGGTATTTTCGGGGTCCCGACGGACGTCGCCGCAACGTACATCATTTTGTTCACGATCTACGGCGCCGTGCTGGGCGCCTCGGGTGCCACTAAGTTCTTCATTGACCTCTCCTTCTCGGCGTTCGGTCAGTCGAAGGCCGGCCCCGGCCGGACCGTCACCCTCGCCGGCTTCCTGCTGGGTACCGTGTCAGGGTCCGGCGTCGCCACCACCGTCACCCTCGGTGGGATCTCCTGGCCGCTGCTGCGCAAGGCCGGCTACCCGAAGGAACACGGTGGTGGCATCCTCGCCGCCGCCGGTATCGGCGCCATCATGTCGCCTCCCACCCTCGGCGCCGCGGCGTTCATCATCGCCGCCCTCCTTGGGGTGTCCTACCTGCAGGTGCTGATCTGGGCCACCATTCCGACCTTGCTCTACTACTTCGGCATCATCCTCGCCATCGAGATGGACGCCCGACGGTTCAAGACCAAAGCTGTCGCCATGGACGTCAAGCCGGTAGGGAAGCTGCTGCTGCGCTTCGGTTACCACTTCAGTTCGCTGATCGCCATCGTAGTGTTCATGTCCTTCGGCATGACGCCGTTCCGGGCCGTGGTGTTCGCCACCGTCCTCGCGTTTGTGCTGAGCTTCTTCGACCGCGAATCCTGGATGACCCCGAAGCGGATTTTCGATGCCCTCGCCACTGGTGCCACCGGCGCTCTCTCGGTCATCCCGGTGATGGCAGCAGCCGGGCTGATCGTCGGCATCATGACCCTCACCGGTCTGGGCCTGAAGCTCGCCAGCATCATCGTCGACTTCGCCGGCGGCAGCCTGCTGCTCACCGCGATCTTTTCGGCCATCGCCGTGATTCTCCTGGGTTTGGCGGTCCCCGTGACCGCAAGCTTCATCATCTCCTGGGTGATCATCGGACCTGCCCTGCAGGACGTAGGCGTGCCAGCCTTCGCCGCCGCGATGTTCATCTTCTACTACTCGGTACTCAGCGAGGTGTCGCCTCCGACGGCGCTCTCCCCGTTCGCGGCGTCCGCCATCACCGGCGGCAAACCGATCAAGACCATGTGGCTCACCTGGCGGTACACGCTCTCCGCCTTCCTGGTGCCGTTCATCTTCGTCCTCTCCGGAACGGGTGTCGGGCTGCTGCTGCAGGGCGGCGTCGCCACCATCGCGCTGGCACTGTCGGTCTCGCTCCTCGCGGTTGCCGCGCTGGCCGTCTCCACCGGCGGGTGGCTCATCGGCCCGGCCCGCTGGCCCGAACGGGTCATCCTGGGCATCGGCTCACTGCCGCTGCTCACCCTTGACCCGCTCTACATCGGGATTGGCGTGGCGATCATCGCCGTCGGCGTCCTGGTGCACCTGGTCGGGCGGAAGCGTCACCCGTACGATCCCGACGCCGACGATGCCGCAGTTCCTTCGGATGCTGATTCGGCCTCCAGTACGACGTCGGGCACCTCCTCGAGGTCCGCGGCGCACCGTGCGCCGTCGTCGCCAACCACCTCACCGAAAACGACGACGGATCCCACCGCTTCATGACCACAGCACCGTCGACGCGCGCAGCAGTCACCATGCTGCAGGCCGTCTCCGTCACCACCACAGGGGTGCTTCCTGCCTTCCTGCTAGGTGCGTTGGCGGTGCAGATCCGCGGTGACCTGAACATTGGCCCGGCGGAAATGGGGATGGCTGCAGCCACCCTGTTCACCGTGTCCGGGGTGCTGGCCCGGCCGTTGGGCGGGCTGGTGCAGCGGATTGGTGCGGCGAAAGGCATGGTCGCCTCGGCGACGCTCGCCGCGGTCGCGCTGGCCGGTGCCGGTCTGGCGCCGACGTTCGCGCTTCTGATTGTTGCCTTGTTCGTCGGCGGTCTGGCCAATGCGATGGCCCAGCCGTCGGCGAACCTCGGCATCTCCCGGGCGGTCAATCCCAGCCGGCTGGGGCTCGCGTTCGGCGTCAAGCAGTCGTCCATTCCGGCGGCCTCCATGATCGCCGGGATTGCCGTTCCGTTGATTGCCCTCGCCGTCGGCTGGCGGTACGCGTTCCTGCTCGGCTCGCTGATGGCCGTCGCCATTGCTGTCTGGGCGTTTATCAGTGCACCCGGCACCCGTCCCACCCAGCCCGGGGAAACCCCCAAAGCTGACCGGGGCACCCCCAAGGGTGGCCTGGTGATGCTGAGCGTGGGCGCCGGCTTCGCTGCCGCGGCGGCGACTTCGTTGGGCGTATTCCTGGTGGACTCGGCCGTGGAGTCCGGGATGGCGCCCGGGACCGCCGGCCTCTTGTTCGCCGGCGCTGCGCTGCTGGGCCTGATGATCCGCATTGTGCTGGGCCTCGCCATGGACAAGTACCCGCACCGCAGCCCCCTGGTGCTGATCACCAATCTGTTGGCCCTCGGCGTGATCGGGTACCTGCTGCTCGCCCTGGGCACCAGTTCACTGCTTTTCGTCCTCGGAGCCCTGCTCGCCTACGGCGCTGGGTGGACATGGCCCGGCCTGGTGCACTTCGCCGTGGTCCGGGACAACCGCGCCAACGCGGCCACCGCCACCGGCGTCATCCAGACCGGCCTTTCCCTGGGCGCGGCGGCCGGTCCGCTGCTGTTCGGGTTGCTAACCGCCGCCACCTCGTATGACACCGCCTGGCTCGCGGCCGCCGTCGTCGCCGGTCTGGCCGCCGTGACCTTCACGGTGGCGCGGCGGATGATCCGCCGGTCCCGGGCAGTCATCGCCGCTCAAGTACCTACTGACACCTTGACCCCAATGGAGGAGAAAAGATGACGCCCACGCGTTTCGCAGTGGTGGGAGGCGGGATTGTTGGTGCCGCCGTCGCCCGCCGGCTGCTGCAGGTCCAGCCCGACGCCCACGTCACAGTGCTCGAAAAGGAGCCCATCCTCGCCGGGCACCAGACCGGGCGGAACTCCGGCGTCGTCCACGCCGGACTGTACTACACGCCGGGATCGCTGAAGGCACGGCTCTGCCGGCAGGGCGTTGACATGCTCAAGGCCTACTGCGCCGAGAAGGACCTGCCCTACGACGAGTGCGGGAAGGTGCTGGTTGCCCGCAACCCCGTCGAGGAGGGCCGGCTGGGAGACATCATGGAGCGCGCCGTCGCCAACGGGGTGCCGGGCGTGCGCATCATCAACCAGGACGAACTGCTGGAACTTGAGCCCCACGTCAAGGGCACCTCCGGCATCCACTCCCCGCATACGGCGATCGTCGACTACGGCGCTGTCACCCGTTCCCTTGCCATGGATGTGGTGGCCGCGGGCGGCACCGTCCACACCAACTTTGAGGTCACTGGGCTGACCGAACGCGCCGGGCAGACGGTGGTCACCGGAACGCATCATGGCGTCGAAACGTCCGACGTTTACGACACGGTGATCGTCTGTGCCGGGCTGCAGGCGGACCGGGTGGCGAAGCTGGCCGGCGACGACGACGACCCCAAGATTGTGCCCTTCCGCGGCGAGTACTACCTGCTGCGCCCCGACCGCCGCCATTTGGTCCGCGGGCTGGTGTACCCGGTGCCGGACCCGCGGTACCCGTTCCTCGGCGTGCACCTCACGCCCACCACCAACGGCGAGGTGATGGTGGGACCCAATGCGGTGCTGGCCCTCGCCCGCGAAGGTTACAAATGGTCCACCATCTCACCGCGCGACCTCAAGGACGCGGTGATGTACTCGGGATTCCGGTCCTTCGCGAAGCAGCACTGGCGCACCGGCGCCGCCGAGATGCTTGGATCGTTGAGCAAGCGCCGGTTCGTTGCCGAGGCCCGCAAATACGTTCCAGAGATCACCGCCGACGACGTCGTCCCCGGCCCCCGCGGCATCCGCGCCCAGGCGCTGACCCGCGACGGGTCGCTGGTGGACGATTTCCGGATCACCCGGCAGGGTTCGGTGCTTTGCGTCCGGAACGCGCCGTCGCCCGCCGCCACCTCCTCGCTCGCCATCGCCGAGCACATTGTTTCGCTGGCACTCGAGAACGCCACTGGCCGAAAGGACACCACCTCCCTGTGACTACACACCCTCCAACCAACTCCCCCGTCCCCCCGCTCGCCCGGGGCCTCTGGGGCGTGCTCGCCACTCCCTTTCACGGCAGCGACTTCGCCGTCGACACCGAGTCGCTGCGCAGCGAGGTCCGCCTCTACACCGGACTCAACGCCACCGGCATGGTGGTGCTCGGCGTGTTTGGCGAGGGCGTCTCCCTGGACACCGCCGAGCAGACCCTGATCGTGCAGACCGTCACCGAGGAAGCCGGCGACACCCCGCTGGTGGTCGGTCTCTCGGCGCGGTCAACGGCGGTCGCCGTCGAACAGGCACGGACGGCCGTTGCCGCAGCAGGCAACAACCTGGGCGCCCTGATGGTGCAGGCCAACAGCGCCAACCCCGAGCTCCTCGCAGCGCACCTGGCCGCCATCAACGAGGTCATCCCGGCCGAGACCGGCGCCGGGATTGTCCTGCAGGACTACCCGGTGGCTTCCGGCGTGAAGATCAGCGCCGCGCAGATCCTCGCAGTCCTTGAGCGGTGCCCGTTCATCAGCGCCGTGAAGTCCGAAGCACCACCCACCGCCGTCCCCATTGCCGCGCTCACCGCAGCCACCACGGTGCCGGTGTTCGGCGGGCTCGGCGGCGTCGGCTTGCTCGATGAGCTGGCCGCCGGTGCAGCAGGCGCCATGACCGGGTTCTCTCACCCGGAAGGATTGCAGGCAGCGCTCACCGCGTTCGCCGACGGCGGTTTCCCAGCGGCCCGCGCGGCGTTCGCTTCATGGCTGCCGCTCGCCAACTTCGAGGGTCAGCCCGGCATTGGGCTCGCCTTGCGCAAGGAGATCCTGCGCCGCCGCGGCATCATCGCCGACGCCGCGGTTCGCCCGCCCTCCCCCACATTGCCGTCGGCACTAGCCGACATGATCGATGCCCACCTTGATGCTGTGAAGGAAATTGCCTGATGGATACCGGACTTAAAGGGAAAAACGTATTGGTGCCGGGCGCGAGCTCGGGCATCGGCCTGGCCATCGCCCAGGCGCTGGCCGACGAGGGCGCCAACGTCGTCCTCGCCGCCCGCCGTGAGGACGTCGTGCAGGCCGAAGCGGCCAAGCTGCCCTTCGCCGTCGGGATCACGATGGACCTGACCGACGACGGCTCCCCCACTGCCCTGGTCGAAGCCGCCGAGAAGGCCTTCGGCCCGATCGACGTGCTGATCCTCAACGGCGGCGGTCCGCCTCCCGGTGGGGCCGCTGACGTCAGCGATGAGCAGGCTCTCGCTGCCGTACACCAGCTGCTCCTGCAGCACATGCGCCTGACCAACCTGGTGCTCCCCGGCATGCGCGAGCGCGGCTGGGGCCGTATCGTCGCCGTCGGCTCCAGTGGCGTGCAGCAGCCGCTGCCCAACCTGGCGCTCTCCAACATCGGCCGGGCTGGCCTGGCCGGCTACCTCAAGACCCTCGCCGCCGAGGTAGCAGCCGACGGCGTCACCGTGAACATGGTGCTCCCAGGCCGGATCGACACGGATCGGGTGGCGTCCCTCGACGCCGCAGCGGCCAAGCGCACCGGCAGCACCCCCGGCGAAGCCCGTGCCGCATCGGAAAAGACCATTCCCGCTGGCCGGTACGGTGCGCCCGAGGAGTTCGGCGCCGTCGTCGCCTTCCTCGCCAGCGTTCCCGCCGCTTACGTGACGGGCGAACAGATCCGCTGCGACGGCGGACTGGTCCGCGCGTACTAGCTCCTGCACTTTCCCGGCTCTCTTGAACCTCTGCATCTCTCGACTCTCGACCTTTAGAACCTGAACAGAAGGAAACCCTGACCATGCATTTGGCCTCAGTCCGCGAAGGCGGCGACGAGCTCGCCGCAGTGATCCACCCCGTGCGCGGCGTCGCATTGGTCCGCGACCTCATCCCCGGCTTCACTGGTGACCTGCTCGAGCTGCTGGCCACCGATTCGCTGGGCAAGCTCGAGTCGTTCGCCGAGTCGGCGGACACGGCGATTTTCCGTGACCGGGATTCGGTGACCTTCGGCGCCCCGTACCGGCATCCGCGGATGCTGTGGGGCATTGGCCTGAACTATGTGGAGCACGCCTCGGACCTGTCCGAAGGGGTGCCGGACGAGCCGGCGTCATTCATCAAGGGCGACCACACCGTCATCGGCCCGGGCGAGAACATCACCATCCCGCACCAGAGTGTGCGCACCACCGCAGAGGCTGAGCTGGGCCTCGTGATCGGCAGCTACTGCCGCGACGTGGAGCCGGAGGACGCGCTGTCCTACGTGGCCGGCGTCGTCACCCTGCTGGACCAGACCGCCGAGGACATCCTGGAGAAGAACCCCCGGTTCCTCACCCGGTCCAAGAACTTCCCCGGCTTCTTCTCCTTCGGGCCGGAAATCGTGCCCCTGGCGGAGGTAGCGGACGACGCCGGGTCGCTGGCCGCCGTCGAGGTGTCCACCGTGATCAACGGTGAGGTGCACCGCAGCAACGTGGTGGGCAACATGAGGTACTCCCCCGAGTACCTGGTCAGCTTCCACAGCAAGGTGATGCCGCTTTACCCGGGCGACATCATCTCCACCGGCACGCCGGGCGCCGTGCACATCAAGGCGGGCGACGTGGCTGAATGCCGCATCCCCGGCGTAGGTGTGCTCAGCAACCCGGTGGTCGACCAGGAAGCTGCTCCCCAGGAAGACAGCGTTTCATCAGGAAGGCCGTGGCAGTAGTGAGTAACAGGCCCGACGACGGATTCCCAGCGGGACCCCTGGACGGCATCAAGGTGGCCGACTTTTCCAGAGTGCTCGCAGGACCGTTTGCCTCGATGATGCTGGCCGATTTCGGGGCCGACGTCATCAAGGTGGAAAGCCCCTCCGGCGATGACACCCGCAGCTGGACGCCGCCGGTGGACGAGTACGGGGTGGGCACCTATTTCTCCAGCGTGAACCGCAACAAGCGCTCGGTGGTGTGCGACCTGGCCACTCCCGAGGGTCAGGCGACTGCACTGGAGATCGCGTTGACGGCGGACGTCGTGATCGAGAACTTCCGGCCCGGCATCATGGAGCGGTTCGGGCTGGACTACGACTCCCTCAAGGACCGTAGGCCTGACCTGATTTACTGCTCCATCACGGGGTTCGGCAGCGCCGCTGGCGCGCACCTGCCGGGCTATGACCTGCTGGTGCAGGCCGTCGGCGGGCTGATGAGCGTCACCGGTGGGCTCGATTCCGAGCCCAGCAAGGTTGGCGTCGCGCTGGTGGATGTGGTGACCGGACAGAACGCTGTCGTCGGGATCCTCGCCGCCCTGCGGTCGCTGGAGCAGACCGGGGTGGGCCAGCGGGTGGATGTGAACCTGTTGTCGTCGCTGCTGTCGGGGCTGGTGAACCAGGCGTCGAGCACGCTGGCCACCGGTGAGTCGCCGCAGCGGATGGGCAACGCGCACCCGAGCATCGCGCCGTATGAGACGCTGCGGACCGCCGATGGCCCGCTGGCCGTCGCCGTCGGGACGGACAAGCAGTTCGCCGGGTTGGTCCGGGTGCTCGGCGTGCCCGAGCTCTCCAGCGATGAGCGGTTCGCTGGCAACTCGAACCGGGTGGCCAACCGGGTGGTTCTAAAGTCCCTGCTGGAACAGCAGCTATGCTCCAAATCCGCCGCCGACTGGTCGGAGCTGCTCAGCGTCGCCGGTGTGCCGGCCGGGAAGGTGAACTCGATTGTTCAGGCGCTGGAACTTGCGGACACGCTGGGACTCGCCCCCGTCGTCGAGATCGCCAACGCTGACGGGTCCCGGACCAGCCAGCAGGTCGCCAACCCGATCCACCTGTCCGGGACTCCCGCCCGTTACCGGCGCCCGCCGCCTCTGCTGGGGGAGCACACCGGCGCCGCCTTTGACGCCCCCGCCGTCCCCGCACTACACCACCTACAGTGAAAGCAGGATCCCCAGTGACCTCCTCAACAGTTGAAAGCAGAACCATGACTGACATGTCAGACCTGATCGGTATTGAATCGCTCCTCTCCCCCGAGGAAATCACCTTGCGGGAGACCGTGCGGTCCTTTGTGGACAGCGAGATCAAGCCCAACATCGCCCAGTGGTACGACGACGCCGTCTTTCCCATGGAAATCGTCCCGCAGATGGCCGAGCTGGGCCTGCTCGGCATGCACATCAAGGGCTACGGCTGCCCCGGAAAGTCGTCGGTCGAGTACGGGCTCGCCGCGATGGAGCTGGAGGCCGGCGATTCCGGTCTGCGGACCTTCGTGTCGGTGCAGGGCTCGCTGGCGATGAGCGCCATCTACAAGCACGGCTCGGAAGAGCAGAAGACCGAGTGGCTGCCACAGATGGCCGCAGGTACCGCGATCGGTGCGTTCGGGCTGACCGAGCCCACTGCCGGCTCCGACCCCGGCGCGATGCAGACCTTCGCGAAGCGTGACGGGTCGGACTGGATCCTCAACGGCGAGAAGCGCTGGATCGGTCTGGCTTCGGTGGCGAAGCTGGCCATCATCTGGGCGATGACCGACGACGGTGTCCGCGGCTTCGTGGTGCCCACTGACAGCCCGGGCTTCGTGGCGACGCCGATCAAGCAGAAGCTCTCCATGCGTGCGTCCATCCAGTGCGACATCACCCTCACCGATATCCGGTTGCCGGAGAGCGCAATGCTCCCGAACGCCAAGGGGCTGCGTGGTCCGTTTGAGTGCCTGAACGAGGCGCGCTACGGCATCATCTGGGGCGCCATGGGCGCGGCCCGGGACAGCTACCTCACCGCCCTGGCCTACTCGCAGGAGCGTCTGCAGTTCGGGAAGCCGCTGTCCGGCTACCAGCTGACGCAGGAGAAACTGGTCAACATGGCGTTGGAGATCAACAAGGGCACCCTGCTCGCGTTGCAGCTGGGCCGGTTGAAGGATGCCGGGACCCTGCAGCCGTACCAGATCTCGGTGGGCAAGCTGAACAACTGCCGCGAGGCGATCGCGATCTGCCGTGAGGCGCGGGCGATGCTCGGCGGCAACGGCGTCACCCTTGATTACTCGCCGCTTCGGCACGCAAACAACCTGGAAAGCGTCAGGACCTATGAGGGCACCGACGAGGTGCACACCCTAATTCTGGGCAACCACATCACCGGCGTCCCCGCGTTCCGGTGAGCGACCCCACTGCCCCCGAACCCGCTACTCCGACCGGCAATCCTGCCACCGGCATCCGCAAGGGCCTGACCAACTACGGGGACGCCGAGTTCTCGCTGTTCCTGCGGAAGGCGTTCATCAAGGGTGCCGGGTACTCCGACGAAGCCCTGGACCGGCCGGTGATCGGAATCATCAACACGGGCAGCGGCTTCAACCCGTGCCACGGCAACATGCCGGCGCTGCTGGAGGCAGTGAAGCGTGGGGTAATGCTCGCCGGCGGGTTGCCGGTGGACTTCCCCACCATCTCCATCCACGAGAGCTTCTCGCAGCCCACCAGCATGTTCCTGCGGAACCTGATGTCGATGGACACGGAAGAGATGATCCGGGCCCAGCCGATGGACGCCGTCGTGCTGATCGGCGGCTGCGACAAGACAGTACCCGCCCAGCTGATGGGTGCGGCGTCGGCAGGCGTGCCAGCGATTTCGCTGGTGACCGGCTCCATGCTGACCGGCGGTTACCGGGGCGAGCGGGTGGGTGCATGCACCGACTGCCGGGCGTTCTGGGGCAAGTTCCGGGGTGGCGAGATTTCCACACCAGAGATCGACGACGTGAACTCGCGGCTGGTCGGCAGCGTCGGCACCTGCTCGGTGATGGGCACCGCCAGCACCATGGCGTGCCTGACGGAGGCGATGGGGATCGCGATGCCGGGATCGGCGTCGGCTCCCGCGGTCACCGCTGACCGGGTGCGGATCGCTGAGGCGACTGGGACCCAAGCCGTTGCCCTGGCCGCGGCTGACACGAAGATGAACACCATCCTCACCCAGGAGTCGTTCGAGAATGGGCTGCGGGTACTCCTGGCCATCGGCGGATCCACCAACGCGATCATCCACCTCACCGCGGTGGCTGGTCGGTTGGGGATCCGGTTGTCGCTGGAGCAGCTGGACCGGATGAGCACCGAGACGCCAGTGTTGGTGGATCTCAAGCCGTCCGGGAAGTACTACATGGAGGACTTCCACCGGGCTGGCGGCGTTCCGGCCGTGCTGCGTGAGCTCGGTTCCCTGATTCACCGGGATGCGCCGACCGTAACAGGTCGGACGCTGGGTGAAGAGATTGACGACGCCGGCCCCGGCTTCCCGCAGGACATCATCCGGCCGCTGTCCAACCCTGTGTATCCGGAGGGAAGCCTTGCGTTCCTCCGAGGGAACCTGGCGCCGGGCGGGGCGATCATCAAGCAGGCAGCCGTATCGCCTGCGCTGCTGGAGCACACCGGCCCGGCCGTGGTGTTCGAAAACACGGCAGACCTAGCGACACGGATCGACGACCCCGATCTGGACGTCACCGCCGATTCCGTGCTGGTGCTGAAGAACATCGGTCCGGTCGGTGCGCCCGGGATGCCTGAGGCCGGATACCTTCCCATCCCGAAGAAGCTTGCCTCGCATGGAGTACGCGACATGGTGCGTATCTCGGACGGCCGGATGTCCGGCACCGCCGCGGGGGCGGTGGTGCTGCATGTGACGCCGGAGTCGGCTGTCGGCGGTCCGTTGCGGTTGGTGCAGACCGGGGACACGATCACACTGAGTGTCAGCCGTCGGTTGATCCAGTCTGAGGTGCCGGAGGCTGAGCTGGCGCGGCGCGAGGAAGCTATGGGTCCGGCAGCACCAGTTGTCCCGGAGCGTGGCTATCGGAAACTATTCGTCACCGAAGTGACCCAGGCGGACGAGGGCTGCGACTTCCGCTTCCTGCAGGGGTAGTAACCTCAGCCACCTGACCACCTATTTGGCTCAGCAAGGAACAATGAGCGTACCGAACCGTAAAGGAGCAGGCGGTAGTTCAGGGCACCGGTCCGAAATTCTGGGGACGGTCTTGGTCGTGGGCGGGGGTGAAGTGAGTGGTTGCCGGTACCGAATTAATCGATTGAACAATCTGTTCTGCCAGAGTGCGTAGTTTGAGGTGTTGTTGGCCGGCGGCCCGCCGGAGGACCTGGACCGCTTCGGCCTGGATGCAATGGTTCTGGGCAATGACAATCCCCACAGCAATGTCAATGTTGGTGCGTGAGTCCATGGCTGCATATAAATCCGCCGTCGAGTCCCGATATGCCGCTAGTTTCAAGGCTAGTTCAAGGCTGCTTGCGGCCTCACTGGCGTACTGCTCAAAACCTTCGATAACGTCCGGGCTGAAGACTCCGGGCTTGCGAGCATAGAGGTTAATCGCGGCCCCACCGTCCCTACCTATCATTACGGGCACGCCAAGGACCGAAGTGAACCCGCGGTCCCCGAGACCCTGAAGGCATTCCGACCACCGGGTATCTGTGCGGACATCTTCAACGAGAACGGTTTGGCCGGTCCCCGCAGCATTAAGACAAGGACCGTCGCCGTAATCGCTCTGGACCTTATTAAGTTCCGTGGCCTCGCCGCTGCTGCCGGCAGTCACAACCAGATCCCTGCGCTTGAGGGTAATCCCGCAAAGGACCTCGACCTCTGGCCCGAGGATTTTTGAGGCATGCAGGGCAAACGCTTCGAGGAACAGTTCGACGCTCCCGGACCGCAGAATCAGCTGCTGAAGCTGCGCTGCCACCGACCCATCACCCCGGCCTTCTGCCATGGCTTCAGTCTAGAGGCGGCAAGGGCACATGCTAAGGCGTACGGACCATATTTTCGCTGGCACAGCAAAAAAGCAAGGTTCCCCCTATCCGGGCTCACCCTCAGCTAGCCTTAGTGAGCTGGGGTATTCATTGATGTTGCAGCGGACCACGCGCCCGCATATCAAGAAGGCAACTGGTCCGACGAAGCGGGTTGAAGGTTATTCATGGATGCACAAACACAGCAGCAACTCACCGTCGCCGGTGCGACCCAGACCCGAATGAAACCGGCTCAGCTCTGGATCGAATACTTCGCCCGAGGCGGGTCACTGTCCCAGCTCGAGCTGGAAGCCTACCTGCTAGGCGTGGTGGTCATCCCCCCACTTGAACGCGACGTCGTTGCCCTCACCCTCAACGAGATTCTGCAGAACACCACCTCCCAGTACCGCGTCCCCTACAGCACCGACACTCACGTAACCAACACTGACAGCACAGGCCAAATCATCTCTGGCAGTCTCAATCAAGTGCAAGACATTGTGGACCAGGCACTGAGCGACTTGGGCGCCGCTGGCGTGTCCTTCCTCCTGCCTGGAGAGGCCGAATCCCAGCGACTGCGTGCTGTTGATCAGACCGGTCTGGTAGACACCGCCGCCGAAGAACGATTCGACCGGATTACCCGCCAGGCTCAAGAGCGCTTCGGCGTCAGTTCTGCGAGCGTGGCCCTAATCACCGACCGAAGGCAGTTCCTCAAATCAGTCGTCGGACCGCTCGGTCAGAACATCCCCCGAGACGTCGCGTTTTGCAATAGAACTATCCGCCGGGCAGGCCCGCTAATCATCAACGACACACTGGCCGATCCGCGATTCAAGAACAACCCACTCGTCACCGGCGAACCCCACATCCGCTTCTACGCCGGGTACCCAATATTCGGGACCAGAGGTTGGGCCATCGGCACCCTATGCATCATCGACCAAAACCCCCGAGACTTCTCCTTAGAGGACCAACAAGAACTCCAGACTCTGGCCTCAGCCGTCCAACACCAAATCGACATGCACGAGCAGCCAGGTGAGGACCGGTAAGCCGATCCTTGAGCGGACAGGGCCACCCCGTACCGCAATCGTCCGTGGCGTTGGTCAACGGCTTAGTTCCTTATGCTTTGGGCCGTCCACTTCTCGGCAGCAGGTCTAGGAGTTGCTGGGTGTGCCCGGTTAGCTCTACGGCTGCCAGCCCGGTGATGAGTTCCCTCAAGGGGACGGGCTGATCGACCAGGACTTCATTGTTGGACAGGAGCCTGCTGGGTACCATCGTGTCGAGTTCGGGCTCGCTCAGTGTGGGGCCGGCCAGGGTGCACAGTGCATCTGATTGGGCGCGGATGCGGTCGCGAAGTCCGGGGGTGCCGCCGGCCAGTGAGATGACGCGCCCTATTGTCCATGTATCCAGAGCGATGCGGTTGTCGTACGTCGTGTTGATCCCCGCGGCCACAGCTGAAATGACCGCGATGGTGGTTGCGTTCACGAGCGTGACGTGGGCAAGGATCTGCTCAGCATTCCATCCTCCGTCTGGCGGTGTGCAGGGCGATTCGCCTGCATCCGCCATGGCGGAGGTGGCGTCGAGCAGTGTCTGGTAGGCACTTCGAAGTCGGGAGGTGTCCATTGCGTCTCCGGCTTCCTATGGTCGTGGTGCACGTCGGGATGACCGGCAGTGTGGGTGTTCTACGTGTGCGCGGGTGACATGCCCCATGGCGCTTGTGAGAGTACCTCGCCCGTTCCAGAATCTCTCACGGCCAAGACTAGGGATGACGAGATCGCCACGGCAACGTCTTGCCCTCACGATATCGATCAGAAGCTGAGTGATCAGGTCGAGGAAGTGGCTCGGCTTCGGACTGCTGATCCGGGGCAGGAGAAGCAGAAGCTGATCCGCACGGCCGATGCGCTGAATCTGCCCGCACGTCACCTGTCCGGCCTCGACCGCCCCTTGGGTTCGGCTGTGCACGAGAGGCTCAAGGGCTTACGCGAGAGCGCGAAGGCAGCCCAGGAAGCGGCGGACGCAGCGTCTTTGACTACGTTCGGAGACGAGCCGCTCGCTGGCATTGGATCACCCATTTGGAAAGCGTTGTGGCAAGCGGCGGAGAAGTACTTGCGTGTCGTCTACCCGAACCACGACTTTCCGCACTCAGATGACGGAGCAGTCTGCGTCCTGTGCCAGCAGTCTCTCGACGGCGGAGGTGCGGCGCGCCTGAAGCGGTTTCACGAGTTCGTCTCGGACACAACGGCTCAGGACGCAGAGTCGGCCAAGAAGGCACTCGAAGCGTTCCTCACGACTCTCGGCCGGCAACCAGTCGAGAGCCAACCGGTGGCGGTCGCCATCGCGGCCCCGCTCCGCCACCGCGGCCCGCAGACAGGCACTGGCGGTGCGTATCCGGTACTTCTTCGAGGCAGCCGACGGGACGTACGGGTACCGGCGGATCCACGCCGACCTCGCCGCGGAAGGCATATTGTGTTCCCCGGAGCTGGTGCGCTCCATCATGCGCGCCGAGCCGCTAGTGCCGTGCCAGCCGCGCCCGTTCCGGGTCACCACCCACGCCGATGCCCAAGGTGCTGCCGCGGTCCCGGACCTGGTGAAACGGGACTTCACCGCAGACCGTCCGGGGGTGAAGTTCGTCGGGGACATCTAATGCCGACGTCGGCATAGGACATCACCTACATTCACACGTGGCAGGGATTCATCTACCTGGCCACCGTCATCGACTGTTATTCGAAGAAAGTCGTGGGCTGGTCCATCGCCGATCACATGCGCACCGACCTCGTCGCGGACGCCCTGAGCAACGCAGCCAAGACCACCCAGGTCGACGCAGATGCGATCTTCCACTCCGACCGCGGAAGCGTCTACACCTCGGCTATGTTCAGGGCCTTGGTCACCGGTCTGGGTATGCGTTCCTCGATGGGACGTACCGGGGTGTGCTGGGACAATAGCCTGGCCGAGAGCTTCTTCGGCGCCTTGAAAAACGAGCGGGTCCACCGAACCGTTTACGCCACCAAACAACAAGCAAAACGAGACGTCATCCGCTACATCGAGGGCTTCTACAACAGCCGCCGCCGGCATTCAGCCCCCGATTACCGCCGGCCCAACGACGTCCATTACAGTTACCAACAGCCAGCCATGGCAGCGTAGAGAAAACCACCACATCCGCTGTCCGAAACCACAGCAGCAGCTCAGATTGAAACCATTACGTCTCACTCGTTCGATCAAAGTATCTTCTAAGGAAGAAGTTTAAAAATGGTGGGAAGAATGCCTGCAAAAGTGTTTATATTCGGATTAGTGGCCGCAGTTATACTCACCGCAGTGGGGTTCCTGGTCCCGGGCTCAGTCGACATAGTGCGGTGGTTGATGCTAGCAACTGTGGGGGTTGCGATCTCCTACACTATTTACTTCAACCGAAAGAAGAAGGCAGACGAGTAACACATCATTCGAAATATCTTTAGTCCGAATCAGCCGGTGCTCCGTGTAAACCGGCTCTTCACAATGGAGGGTGTAGTTTCGGTCTGAATCCGCCGGATTCGAGTAGTGATCTGGCGACATAGTTGGTGAGGTTGCGGAAGCCGAGGGCGGAGCCGCGGAGGTGTTCGAGTCGTCCGTTGATTGCTTCGGTGGGTCCGTTGGACGTGCCGGGGCGGTCGAAGTAGGCCAGGATGTCGGGGGCTCGGCGTTTGAGGGTCCGTCCGAGGCTGATGGCCTCGGTCAATACGCTGGGAACGCCGTGGCTGACGGATTCGATCAGCTTGTTCATCAGCTCTCGGCCGGCGGAACGGGCCGGTTCGCGGTAAGCGGCGATCATCCGCTGGTAGATTCCCCAGGTCGCTTCGACCTCGACGTGCGCGTCGGCCGCGAACAGATCAGTGAGCCGGTCTTTTTGCTTATCGGTGTGCAAATCAGCTCCAGTATGCAGGGTCCGTCGTGCACGGTAGAGCGGGTCATCCTTGCGGCCACGGTGACCGTGGGTACGCTGCTGGATCCTACGCCGGCACCCATCGAGGGCGTCGCCTGCCAGACGGACCACATGGAACGGGTCCATCACCGCGGTAGCCTCGGGGAGCTCTTCGTTGGTGGCGGTCTTGAACCCGGTTGAAGCCGTCCATCGCGACGACTTCCACGTCCTGACGCCAGGATAAGTCGCGTTCGGCCAGCCAGTCCTTGAACACCTGTTTCGAGCGCCCTTCGACCATGTCCAGCAGCCGTGCCGGCCCGGTGCCGTCCCGGATCGGGGTCAGATCGATAATCACCGTCACGTATTTGTCGCCGCGGCGGGTATGCCGCCAGACGTGCTCATCGACGCCGATGACCTTCACCGCTGTGAACCGGCCCGGGGCATCGATGAGGACCCGTCTTCCCTCGGCCAAGACCGCGTCGTTCGCGGTGTTCCAGGACACGCCGAGGCCTTCAGCGATACGGGCGACGGTGAGGTGCTGACACACGATGCCTTCCAATGCCCATCGCAGCCCCCGGCGGGAAAGCTTCGCCCTCGGCTGGGCGGCCTTCGTCGTGTCTTGGCGCCACACATGCCCGCACCCGGTGCACCGGTACCGCCGGACCCGGATCAGCAACGTCGTCGGTCGCCACCCCAAACTTAGCCTGCACTAGATCAGCCAGTTCCGGGTCATCGAACTTACTGGCTTTTGGCCGCCGGCCCGATAGCTCTGCTCGTTTCTGGGCAGCGTACGGGGCGTATTTCACCTGGCTCGACCCTCGTTTCCGGACACCCGTGGGCGGGTTGTTCCGCTGTAGTTCGCGGCTGACCGTCGAAGGACACCTGCCTATCTCTCGGGCAATCGCCCTCACACCGTGCCCAGCCAGGTGCAGGTCTGCTATCCGCAATCGTTCCTCCAAACAGAGGTACCGGCCCGAAGGCTCAGGCTTAGCGCGAGGGATACGACCGCCGGTTGCCCGGCGCCAACGTTGTCCAGTTCGTCGATTCACGCCTACAGCATCACAGGCCGCGGTCAGCGTCGACCCCTGGGCTATCAATACCCAGAACCGTGCCTCCTGAACAATTCGTTCCTTCTTCGATGACATACACAACACCTCGCATCAATAGGGGGTGTTGCAACGACCGACTGAACTCACCATCCGCTTACGGACACCGTTTATAGGTGCCCGAGGACCTACCCGAAATTTGTAAAGAGCCCAGGCATCGGATTTCTCCTAATTAGGATGGCAACGATTAGTCAACGACCATCCCGGCCGGGGAATTTTTTAGATCATTGGTCAGATTGTCCAGGTTTGTTTCGTTCCGGCGTGCCTGGCGTCCACCCCAGCTAACGGCGTACTGCCCAGCCACCATGGTTAGCCCCACAACAAGGACAGCACCGACTAGTCCGACGTCATTTGAATAGAGCCACACAAGTAGACCGATAATTAGAAAAATTACCGTAGAGATCAAGAACCTTTTGATATTGATCCATCCCTTCAGGTCAAGCTAACGTCCAGTGACAACACGCAATTCTATCGAGGCGCTGTCCGAAGGTTGCATGAAGTCGGACGTCGATGGTTTGACGCGTCCGCCTTGCGGGAAGCAGTGCATGCCCTGCGGCGTTCTCAGCAAATTTTAGCGCTAATCCTCTTTGCCAAGCTCGGCACGCATCTCGTTGCTGCACCAAAAGCGGGTGTGTACCACGCGCCATTCGGCCACTGATGCGTAGTCTTCACCCTCGGTCACAGCATGAGTTGGCGGCACGTCGCGCAACTGGACAACGTCTACAGCAGTGGTCTCGATGACAAAAAGCCTCTCCCGGTTCGAGTCAATCACCGATCCCATGAACTCGACGAACGGCAGGGGATCACCGCTAACTTCGTACTCACGCAGCAGCGAGCTCGTCAAGTTTTTGGCGCCCGACTCGACCGCGGCTACCAACTTTTCGAGCAGAGGACCGAACTAGGCTTACCGCTCGGTGAATCGATTCGCATACACCCCTGCCGTGCCACCCTTACGAGATACCGAGATTAAGGCTTGGCTTTCAGTAATCGAAGGGTATCGGTGGCTCCATGTTCATGGAGGTTCGCCAGAGCACTGGAGTAAGCCGTTGCAAACCTCCCGTCATCGATGAGGTCTCCGAAGAGTTCGCGGTTTGAGATGAAGGAGAGCGGGTCGTGCTGCTGTTTCGCTGCTGCGGCCATGAGGGTGTTTTTCAGGCGGTCGACCACCTCGATGGGGTTGCCTTGCTCGTCGGTGCCTTCGTCATAGCGGGCCCAGCTTGCCACGATGGCTGCGGACCGTTGGATTTCGCCGCCGTTTTGGAGGTTGATACGAATCACGGGTAGGAGCCATTTGGGGATTCGGTCTGAGCTTTCGGCGCACAGGCGGGCTAGGGTGTCGCGCACGTATTCGTTCGAGAAACGTTCGATGAGGGTGTGCTTGTAGCTGACGAGGTCGATGCCGGGCACTGGCTGCAGTGTCGGGGTTGCTTCCTTGTCCATGTAGTCGAGTAGGAACTGAGCGAACAAAGGGTCCTGACAGACCTCATGGGCGTAACGGTAGCCAGCGAGATAACCTAGATAACACATGCCTTGGTGACTTGCGTTGAGCAAGCGAAGCTTCATCAGTTCGTAGGGTTCCACGTCCTCGACTAGCTGGATCCCAACTTCTTCGAAGGGTGGGCGGCCCAAACTGAAGTGGTCTTCCAGAACCCATTGCTCGAATGGTTCACACACGACTGGCCAGGCATCCTCCACTCCGAACTCTTCCCTGATGGCAATGCGGTCCTCATCGGTGGTAACCGGTGTGATCCGATCCACCATGCTGTTCGGAAATGGAACGTTTTCTTTGATCCAGGCTCCCAGTTCCGCATTTTTGAGAGTTGCATAGGCAGTGAACATCTTGAGAGCGACGTCTCCGTTCCCCTGAATGTTGTCACAGGACATTACTGTGAAAGGCTCCAGGCCCCGATCGCGGCGACGGACGAGGGCCTCGATGACTAAGCCGAAGGTTGTCCGCGGGGTTGCTCCGGGCTTCAGATCGTGGACGACGTCCAGGTTCTCGGCGTTAAAATCTCCAGTGACGTGATGGAAGTTGTATCCTCCCTCCGTGACCGTGAGCGAGACAATACGGACGGCGGCGGAGGCCATCTTCTCGATGACAGCTTCGGGGTTGTCCGGGGCAAAAAGGTATTCAATTATTGAGCCGATTACGCGGCCTTCCCGTGAGCCGTCCGGATTTTTCACCACGAGGGTATAGAGGCAATCCTGCCTGTCCATGACCTGCTTCATACGTGCGTCGCCGGGCAGCACCCCGACGCCGCAGATTGCCCAGTCCAGTGCGCGACCGTCGTTCATCAGACGGTCCAAATACATTGCCTGGTGAGCGCGGTGAAAGCCACCGACACCGAAGTGGACAATTCCTGTCGTTAGGGTAGAGCGGTCGTAGGAGGGTTTGGCTAAGCCATCAGAGAGCTTGGGAAGATTTGAACCGTTGAGGGGTTGCATGTGATTGACCTTCTGGAGTGTGTTGGAAAGAGACGGAATGCATGGATACAAGGACGATGGGCCAGCATCTTCGCGGGGAAATTGGCGGCCGTATTTCTGTTGCTGTGGGTATCCGACGTGCTTGTGATGGGGTTAGGACCATGGGATCACTCGCCCTGCAGCAGACCGGGTGGCTTCGATAAGTCGAGTGTTGGCCTCGTCAGATTCGGCCACCCACGCTTCCGCCGCGGAACGGTCCTTTCCGAAAAGAACGTGCCGATCCACGAGTCGGGACCGGCGCAGTTCTGGGTGCGTGTCCACAAACCACACCTCGTCTAGCTGCGTTCGCACTTGCTGCCATTGGGTCTCCTTTGCTAGCAGGTAGTTGCCTTCAGTGATGACGAGCGGCACTTCTACCGGAACTGCAATAGAAGCGGCCACGGGTTCGTCAATAGAGCGGCGGAAATCGGGCGCGTAAACCACTGGCTCGTCCCGCCGAGTCAGGCGCTGCAGCAGTGAAAGATAACCGCCAAGATCGAACGTGTCGATGGCGCCTTTGCGTGTCTTTAGCGGTGTCCCGTCAATGATTGCGTTACCGAGGTGAAAGCCGTCCATGGGGACCACCACTGCGGATTCGGTGCCAAAAATTTTTTGGAGGCAGGCGGACAAGGTCGACTTTCCTGAGCCGGGTGCTCCCACTATGCCGAGGATCGTCCGGTTCCCTGTGGCGAGGCGGAAGCGAAGCTGTGCTACGGCTTGCTGTGCTTCCGGCGACTGGAGGTTCCTCATGCCCAGCTGCTCGGCATCGGTCGGATTCATTAGCGGCCAGGGTAAACAATGGCCTTCAGCTGTCCGGGTTGTTGTCCCGCCCTGAGGGCTGCTTCCGCATTGTTAAGCCCGAAGCGGCCGGTGACAAGTACGTCCAGGTCAACTTTTCCGTCGGCTACGAGTTGGATGCCCAGGGGCCAGGTGTTGGCGTAGCGGAACACACCCGACAACCAGATTTCCTGGTTCTGGATATAGGACACGGGCAGCTCGACGTCATCTGAGCCCAGACCTACGAGGATCACCCGGCCGGCCGGACGGACTGCTTTGATTCCGGAGCGGACTGCCTGGGCTGCGCCTGAGGCGTCGATGAACGCATCGACGCCGGGCCCTTCGACGGTGTCCGTACGGGCGTCAAGGGCGTGGGTTGCCCCGTGCTTGAGCGCAAACGCCAGCCGGTCGGGGGAAATATCGCTGATGTGGATTTCGGTGGCGCCGAAAGCGCGGGCGGTCTGGGCCGCAATGATTCCGATAGGGCCTGCGCCGGCGATAAGGACACGGCTTCCCGGCCCGACATTCGCCCGTTGACATGCCCAGATACCTACCGACAGTGGTTCGATCAGTGCAGCGGCTTCATCGCTGACGTGGTCGGGGATCGGATGTGCGAAGTCCGACTGGATCGCCACGTACTCAGTGAAGGCGCCGTTGATAGGGGGAGTTGCATAAAACTCGATGTCCGGGCAGAGGTTGTAGCGGCCCGCTTTGCACTGGGCGCAGACGCGGCACGGGCGCTGGGGCTCGACCGCGACTCTCTCTGTGAGGCGTGATTCGTTGACCTTGTTGCCGACGGCGACGATCTTGCCGGAGAGTTCGTGCCCAAGGATGAGCGGGTGATTAACGACGTAGCTTCCGATGCGCCCATGTTCGTAATAGTGCACGTCACTACCGCAGACGCCGACGGCGGCGACCTGGACGAGGACTTGATCGTCTTCCAGCAGGGGCACGGGGACGGTTTGCACACTGATGTCGCCTTGGCGCTTCAGGATGGATGCACGCATCGTCAGGGGTAGTTTGGCGGGGGTTTCCTTGACGCTGGTTGTCATGGAACTGTCCTTTCAAAGGCGGATAAGTGTTATTTCACAGCGCCAAGGGAAAGACCCTGGACGAGCTTGTCCTGGGCTGCGAAGCCTGCAAGCAGCACGGGAAGCGAAATGATCACGGCGGCGGTGCAGACCTTGGCAAGGAACAACCCCTGGCTGGAGACGAAGCTAGTAAGGAACACCGGTGCGGTACCGGCGACGACGCCGGTGAGCACTCGGGCCAGCAATAGTTCATTCCAGCTGAAGATGAAGCAGATCAGCGCGGTCGCGGCGATACCGGGCATGGCGACGGGTGCTACTACTGTGTGAAGGATACGCAGGAGTCCGGCTCCGTCGATTTGTGCTGCCTCAAGCATTTCGACCGGTACCTCGGCGAGGAAGGAGCGCATCATCCAGACCGCGATGGGCAGGTTCATGGAGGTGTAGAGGAGGACCAGGAACCAGATGTTGTCTAGGACACCGAAATTTCGGGCGAACAGGAACAGCGGGAGCAGCGCGGCGACGATGGGCAGCATTTTTGTGGAGAGAAAGAAGAACATGACGTCGGTCCATTTGCGGACAGGCCGGATGGATAGAGCGTAGGCGGCTGGAATCGCAAGGACCAGCACGAGGATGGTTGAGGTGACGGACGCCGTTGCCGAGTTGATCAGTGGTGGCCACGGGTCCAGCCCTGAGGCTGCCGAGAAGAAGTCCCGGTAGGAGTCTAGTGTGAGGTCAGCCGCGAGCGATGGGGGGTTGGTTGCCGCGTCCACTTCTGAATGGAAGGAAGTGAGAACCATCCACAGCACAGGGATTGCGAAGATGAAGGCTGCAATCCATGCAAGTAAGCCTGCGACAGTGTTGTTTCTTGATGGGTCCAACCTGGACTTGCGTTTTCGTCCGAGGAATCGTGGACCAGCGTGTTCGGTCCTGGTGGGGGTCAGAGCGGTCATCGGGACTCCTCCTTTTGAAAAAGCGTGAACACGGTACGCAGGGCAAGCGTGGCGACGATGATTGTCCCGATGACGGTGACGACACCCGTGGCCGAAGCTAGGCCGTATTCATTCGCGATGTAGAACGTCTGGTAAATGGAGTACGGCAGGTTCGCCGTACCAAGCCCACCGGAGGTGAGGGTAAAGACGGCGTCGAAATTCTGGACAATGTAGATCGTTCCGAGTAGCCCGCCGAGTTCAAGGTACTGTCGCAGATGCGGCAAGGTCAGAAATCTGAACACTTGAAATGGTGTGGCGCCGTCTATTTCGGCAGCCTCGACGACGTCCATTGGCCGGGACTGCAGTCCGGCGAGGAGTATCAGCATCATGAAGGGCGTCCACTGCCAGATAAGGGAGGCCTCCACCGCCAGTAGGGGTGCCTGGGACAAGATCTCGGGTTGCGGCGGGCTATCGCTGCCGAACAGCGACCAGATCCAGTTGAGCGTCCCGTTAACGAGCCCGTATGTAGGGTTCAGCAGCGCGTGTTTCCAGATCAACGCTGCTGCAACCGGGACCACCAGGAACGGCGCGATGAGCAGCGTCCGCACGATCCCGCGACCAATGAACTTCTTGTCGAGCAACAGTGCCAGGACTAACCCTAGGACGAGGGACACCAGCACCACAGTGGCGGTGAGGATGATGGTGGTGAGAATGGACTGTTGAAGATCCGCATCCGTCAGTACGCTCACATAGTTGTCAAAGCCTGCGAAACTTGTTTCGTTGGGTCGAAGACTGTTCCAGTTCATAAACGAGATGACAAGCGCTGCCACGAAAGGCAGCTGTGTCACCACGATGAGGAAGATCAGCGCTGGCAGGAGGGGAGCCCGGCGGGACCAGTCCGATGTCCGCTGGCGGCGCTTGGCATTATTGGTTTTCAAGTTTTCCGAGGGTTTGGGCGCAGGTTGGGTTGTTGATGCTGTCGTGGAAGCCATAAACGTCTCCTACCGGCTGGCGTTCCCTCATCAACCGTGGTCGATGAGGGAACGCCAGCCGGTCGCTAGTGTTCTAGTTGTCTTTGTACTCGTCGCCAACGGCCTGGGCCGCTTCCTGGCCCTTGGTGAGGGCTTCCTCGACCGTTTGCTGACCGGCGATCACGGCGCTGATGTCTTGCGAGACGGTGGTACCAAGATCAGCGAACTCCGGGATGCCGACAAATTGGATACCTATGGCCGGGCGTTCCTGGACGCCGGGATTCTTCGGATCAGCGTTCTCAATTGCAGAGCGTTCGGCTTCAAAGAATGGGGCCGATGCCTGGTATTCTTCGTTCTCGTAGGTGGAGATGCGCTTGCCTGAGGGAACCTTGGCCCAGCCAAGTTCCTCGGCCACCAATTCCTCATATTCCTGTGAGCTAGCCCAGGAAATGAACTCCCACGCGGCATCCTGCTTATCCGATGCGGCCTGAATCCCCCAAGACCAGGTCCAGAGCCAACCGGAATAATCCGTCTCCTTGACCGGTGCTGGTGCGTAGCCGATTTTGCCCGCAACGGGTGAACCCTCAGCCTCGAGGGCACCAGCGGCCGAAGTGGCGTCGTACCACATGGCGGTGTTGCCCTGCGTCATGTTGTTGAGGCACTCTGTGAAACCTGCCTGAGCTGCTCCTGCCTCTCCGTGATCCTTGACCAAATCCGTGTAGAACTGGACTGCTTCGGTGAACTCGGGGGAATCGACCTGTGCGTTCCAGTCCTTATCGAACCAGGTGCCGCCGAAGGTGTTCACCACGGAGGTTAGCGGTGCGAAGACTTGGCCCCAGCCCGGTTGCCCGCGCAGGCAGATACCCTTCATATCGGCCTCGGCTTCGTCCACTTGGGCTGCGAGCTCGGCAACCTCATCCCAGGTGGGGTTTTCCGGCATGGTGAGTCCGGCAGCTTCAAAAACGTCCGTTCGGTACATCAGGAAGGAGGATTCACCGTAGAACGGTTCACCGTAGAGCTTGCCATCCTCACCCGTGAGTGATTCGGTGTAGGCCGGGAGGATGTCGTCCTGGTTGAAGTCTTCGTCTGCGGCCACGTACTCGTCGAGCGGGGCGAGCCAACCATTCGCGGAATAGAAGGGGATCTCGTAGTTGGACAGTGAGGCAACGTCGTATTGTCCGGCCTGCGCGGAGAATTCCTGGCTGATATTCGCCCGGACATCATTCTCGGGCAGAGTTGTGTAATTGACGGTGATGCCGGTCTCCGCGGTGAAATTGTCCGCAGTGAGACGCTGGAGATCCTCCATCTGTGGGTTATTCACCATAAGCACATTGATGCTCTGAGCGTCGCCGGACTCACCGCCGCCTCCGCCGCCAGCTCCAGAACAGGCAGACAGGGCCAGGACAACAGGAATAGTGCCAGCCGCGACTGCGGCCAAACGGGACTTGGGTCGCATTAAGGACTCCTTCGTTCTCATCAGATCGGGATACCGCTGGGTCTTCTTTTTCAGCGTTCGGGCCGGCACTACTGCCGAACCGTACGACATTCCTTTGGCAGAAAGACCCGGAGCGCGTGCTCCTGACCTTCCCTCAAATACATCCAACAGCCACTCATAAACGCTTGCGCACTCGTCTCTAGGCTTCTGTGCAAATGCCCGACACCCAACCATTTCCGGGCGTCACTGTCCGGGTTCGACAATTGTGTGCACATCTGAGCGGCTCGCGAGTGCTCATGTGTTAAGTGACTATAGTCACCTATACTCGTTTGAGCAAGGGGTTCTGCTCAAACGGTAGAACGAGGGAATGGAGAGTGACGTGCGCAACCAATCGCAAGGGGAGTTACTGGCTCGCATCGGGCGGGAGTACTATCTCGAAAACCGCCCCAAAGTCGATATAGCAGCTAGTTACGGTCTATCACGCTTCCAAGTCGCGCGCCTGCTAACTGAGGCCCGCGAAAGCGGCATCGTGGAGATTACGGTTCACTTCCCTTCTCACATCTCGGCCACAGATCTGAAGCGGATTGAGACCTCACTGAACGTCGGCCAGGTCATCGTCGTGGACACTGCGACCGACGAAATCCGGGCTCGCGAAATACTGGCCAAGTCCGCGGCAAAAGAGATTTCACGGCAAGCCCCAGAAGGCGGAACCTTGGGTATCTCCTGGTCCCGCACCCTCGACCTTGCCTCACGTCACATCGTTGAGCTTCCTCGATGTGACATCGTTCAGCTCGCGGGCGCCTTACCGGCCGCGGCAAAAGGCAATCCGCTGGAGCTCATTCAGCGCCTGGGACACCTGAGCGGAGGAGTGACCTGGCCCCTGTGGTCACCACTAGTGGTGGAGGACCCGTCAACAGCAGCGGAGCTGCTGCGTCAGCCGGAGATTGCCGGTGCCTTGTCCAAGGCGGACTCCCTGGATTTGGCGGTCGTGGCAATCGGCGCATGGAAGTCCGGTGCCTCCACCGTCTGGGACCGCGTGAATCCGGAGGTGCGCCAAAGCGCCATGTTGGCAGGCGCTGTTGCGGAATGTTCCGGGCGGCTATTGAATTCAAAGGGAGTTCCGGTCGAGTCCGGGCTGGACGAGCGCATCATTGCCGTCACAATTAAACAGCTTCAGCAAACCCCACGAGTGATTGCCATTGCCCAGGGAATAGCGCGCGCGGAAGCAGTGCGTGCCGTAGCCCTGGCAGGCTTTGTCACCACGCTAATCGTCGATGAGCCTCTTGCTAAAGCTCTGAATGACCTAACCGAAGAGGAAGAGAATCAATGAGCATCGTCATCGGAGTGGACTCCTCCACCCAGTCCTGCAAAGTTCTTACTGTAGACGCACAAAGCGGCACGGTCATTTCCTCGGCATCCGCAGCCCATCCCGACCGCACATCGGTGAACCCCGAGGTCTGGACATCAGCCCTGCACGATGCATGGCACGAAGCCGGCGCAGACAGCCTGGGAGAGTCGGTCGCTGGTGTAAGCATCGCCGCCCAACAGCACGGAATGGTCGCACTCGACAGTTCCGGAACACCCGTGTACGACGCCCTGTTATGGAACGACATCCGCAGCGCAGCGGACGCAGCGCACCTCCGGGATGAACTGGGACCCGAAGCGTGGATCGACGCCGTCGGCCTCGTCCCGGTTGCTTCGTTCACCATCACAAAACTGGCCTGGCTGGCACGCAATGAACCGGACGCAGCGAACCGGGTCGACCAAGTTGTGCTCCCTCACGACTGGCTCAACGGCGCCATGAGCGGCGAGCTGACCACCGACCGAAGTGACGCCTCAGGCACCGGCTATTTCTCCGCCGCGACCAACACGTACCGCCCTGACTTGTTGAAACGCTTCTTTGGGCGCACCCTGAAGCTTCCCCGCATCGTGCCCTCCGACGAACCAGCTGGAATTGTGAGAAACGGGTGGGGTATCGACGGTGCTGTACTCGGCGCCGGTGCTGGCGATAACGCTGCGGCTGGCCTTGGATTAGGCGTTCAGCCTGGCGAAATTGTCGTATCGATCGGCACCTCCGGGACCGTATTCACCACATCGACTTCTGCTGTCCGTGACCCTCAGGGTGCGATTGCCGGTTTCGCGGACGCCACAGGCAACCATCTCCCCTTGATAGCCATGCTCAACTCCGCCCGGGTCATGGCAGCTACCGCATCAATGCTTGGCACCGATCTCCCGACTCTCGACAGGCTCGCCCTGGAAGCCCGTCAGGATGCAGGAGGGCTTACATTCCTTCCCTACCTAGACGGAGAGCGAAGCCCCAACCTTCCCCACGCAACTGGATCTTTGACCGGACTCAGCAGAAGCAACATGACCCCCCAGAACCTCGCCCGCGCCTCAGTGCTGGGTGTACTCAATTCACTAGCCGATGCCATCGACCTTCTCAAACGATCCGGTGTAGTCCCGAATAAGGTACTGCTGATCGGCGGAGGCTCGAAGTCACACGCAATTCGCCAAGCCGCAGCCAGCATTTTCGGGGTGCCCGTCGAAGTCCCGACAACGAAAGAATATGTGGCCCTAGGAGCTGCGAAGCAAGCCGCATGGGCAGCCTCCGGGAGTTGTCCCGACTGGCAGCGGAGTGTCGAAGCCGCTTACGAGCCCGAAGGCGACTGGGGCGCGGAAGCACGGGCACGCTACGTCGACGCCCGCGAGAACGCTTTTGGAGTCTGAACCAATCGCCAACGAGCAAGCCCCCTCAACACCAGCGAACCCGTATTGTTTTTAAGTTTTCGATGCCCAATGTGCGCCGGGCAGCAGAATGCGTGATCTTAGATTCCGAGCTGCACTTCCATTGGTGATTAGATTTGTCAACATTTAGTGAAATGAAGTTTTCGAAGTGAAGCACAAAGGGCTTCGCGGAATCGTCGGACACGGTCCCGGAGTTCACTCCATCCTCTCTGTCGACAATCTTCAGCCAGCGGTGCAAAGCCGCAGGTGAAAGACCGAAATCCTTCGCGATCTGAATAATGGGCGCTTCGCCATGTTGTCATCGAAAAGAGGAAGGAGCGCCGGTTTTTTGCGGTGAAGTACTTTCGACAACGTGGTCAGCTGTACATACTTCGTCGGGTGCTCCTCGATGACGTTGAACAAGGACACGATTGCATCCAGTGCACCGGCACTTGTAGAAGCAAAATCTCCCGTGAGTGCAGGGGTGTTAAGCCGATCGTTCAAGAGCGGAAGCAGCGTTTCGAGACCATAGTAAACAGGTAAGGGATTGTTCGACACATTCAGCAAAGCGATGGCGAGCAGGTCCTGCTTCCCGACCGATATCCCGGGCGATCCCGGGTAGTCGTCATACGCCGGGTAGGCCGAGGTTCCAGGACGGCCCACCAGATACCTATACGCCCACTCCTTAGCTTGCTCGAAGTCGATGGCTCTTCCGCCTACTTTTAGCTGTGTCATGGCCCTGACAATAGCCCAAGTCAATCTCTCAGGATCCTCACGGCCGCGGACTGCGGCCGGTACAGCACCAAATCTCAAGCAATGTCCTGTTCTCGCATCAGATGCAACTCGACATCGTATAACGCCGATAACACCCTGTTACGTCACCCAGAATCCCGACATGGCGCTCCGCTATGTGGAAAGTGGTTACGGTTTGGCGTCGCCACTTGGGTTTACTTCCTCGTGGCTGCCGAGACTGGCCGGTCTGCCAGGATTATGCCTATGCGTTCGGTCGAAGCAAACCAGGAGAGCAATAGCGGATCGATTGCCCCGATTACTGTCCGCATGTTCACTAGCTGAGCCTGAACGTTGCTATTAATCAAAGGCTCCAAGTGGGCGACGCGGTTTCTGAGGCGGTAGACGCCTTCTACTGCTCGCTCCAGTTGGTGTGGTGTCCTTGTCAGGTAGGGGAAGGCTTCGTGGAGTGCTTCATCCCATAGCCGTTGCTTACCTGCGTCGCGGCGTCCAGGGAGGATGAACCGCCATGTGCCTATGTGTCGGTGACGGTCGAAAATTGAGCCGTTGTGACGGCTTGGCGTCTAGCGGTCGTTGCAACACCTGACTACAAGGAGTTGCGACTATGGCCGTGATGAAACGAGCTCGAAGGGCTCGGGGAGCACCTCCGAAGAACGCCGCGCGCGCTCATTATGATCAGCTGATGAGACAGGGAATGGGCAATTCTGAAGCCTGTCGGATCGTCGGGATCAGCCGGAGTTCGGGAACGCGGTGGCGGCACGGGCACACCGCCATCTCAAAGACAGGGGTGGTCACGAAGTACCCGCCGATCTCACGGCGAAAACCATCGGTCATCTCCGTCCGTTTCCTCTCGGAGACGGAGCGAATCACTATCGCGGACCTGCTCCACGCCCGGCGCAGTGATCGAGCCATTGCAGGGAGCTCGGGCGTAGTCCGTCGACCGTGAGCCGAGAGATCCGACGGAATACCCACCATCCCTCCGGCAACTACCGGCCGCGGACAGCCCAGCGCAGCGCCGAACGCAGGCGGAGCCGTCCACGGGTCGGGAAGATCGCCGCCAGCGCAGAGTTGACAGAGTTTGTGAGGACCCACCTCCTCGAACGCTGGAGTCCACGCCAGATCAGCAACCGGCTCCAGTCCGAGTTCCCCGGCCGCACCGAGATGCAGGTCGTCCCCGAAACCGTCTACCAA